>JANXXW010000099.1 GCA_025350425.1 Rhodospirillales bacterium | reverse complement strand
CCGGCCCAGGGCACGCAGCGACTCTGCCAGCAGAAGCAGGCCAGGAATTTCAGGCTCGCCCGAAGCCGCTGACGAGAACCCCTGCCACGCCGCGAACAGTGCCTTCTGCGGGTCGGGTGGGACACGGCGGAGGTAGGCGTTCGCGAGGTCGTTCCATTGCGTCGCTGTCGCCTGGCCCATCGCCGCCCGCTGTTCGAGCGCGGTCGCCGCCGCTGCGAAATCCTTCTTCTGGATCGCCGCAGCCGCCTGCTGCTCTGCGAGCATCCGGGCCTGCGGCGTGGCGCCGGCTGGGAATCGCTTGGCAAGAGCGGTCGAGTAGCCGTCGCTGTCCGATGACAGGCCGGGCGGAGCGAAATCGTCGGCCCGTGCGGAGAAGCAGCCGCAGAATAGCAACGCGAGCAATAGGCCGAGCAGCAAAGCCGGCTTGCGGTGTAGTCGCATCACGTTTCCCCTGCGCCCTGTAGGGCGCCGCGTTCAGGCCTTGGGCGAGGTCCCGGATTGCGCCGCGAGCAGATCGCGGATGTCCGTCAGCAGCAGCTCGGATGCGGTCGGCTTCATATCCGGGGCCTTCTTCACGTACAGCCGGCTCAGTAGCTTCACCATCCAGAACACCGCGAAGCCTACGATGACGAACTGGATCACGGCATTCAGGAATAGCCCGACGTTGATGGTGACCGCGCCCACCGCCTTCGCCGCATCCAGCGTAGGCTGGGATGGGCCCTTCAGCGTAATGAATATGTTGGTGAAATCGATGCCCCCTACCAGCAGGCCGATCAGCGGCGTGAACACGTCCTTCACCAGGGAGTTCACGATCCCGGTGAAGGCGGCGCCGATGATGATACCGACCGCGAGGTCCACCACGTTGCCGCGCATAATGAATGCGGTGAACTCGGACAGCCATCCCGGGCGTCGGATGGCGATATGTGGTGCCTGCATGTCTTTCTCCCCTCCGGCCGGCGCGCTGATGCCCCCGCTTGTTGCATCAAAGTAGTGAATTTGTGGTTTAGCTCGCAAGCGGCGTAAGGCTCGCGTAGGTGATTTCGATGCGCCGCATCATCCGACTGTCCCGCTGGTTCCTGGCCATCATGGCCTGCCTCGTGCTCCTGGTATGCGCGGGCGTTGCCGGAACGGTGTGGCTGGCCTCGCCGGGCGGCAACCGGGAAGACGCGGTTCCCGGCCTGTCGGCCCGCGTGTCCATCGACATCGACCAGGACGGCGTCCCGCGCGTTCACGCCGCCTCCGAGGCCGACGCGATCACGGCGCTCGGCTACCTCCATGCCCGGGAGCGCATGTTCCAGATGGAGCTGATGCGCCGCGCCGCCTCGGGCGAGTTGTCGGAGTTGGTCGGGCGCGCAACGCTGCCGATCGACCGGATGATGCGGACGCTGGGCGTGCGACGGAGCGCCGAGGCCGATCTCGCGGAGGTCGATGCCGGCACAAGGGCAATGCTGGATGCCTATGCGCGCGGCGTGAACGCCTGGATCGACGCGCGTGACCGGTTCGCCTCCGAGGAGTTCGTGGTGTTCGGCAAGCCCCGCCCATGGCAGGCGGTGGACTGCCTGTTATGGGCCAAGACGATGGGCCTATATCTCTCGGGCAACTATCGGGCAGAGTTGGCCCGGCAAAGCTTGGCGGGCAGCTTCTCGCCCGAGGCGATCGACGCGCTATGGCCCGCTTCGCCTGGTGGCGGGCGTCCGGAGGCAAGCTTGGCCGATCCCGCACTGGAGCAAGCGGCGCGGAATTTGGCCCAGGCGCTGCCGGATTTCCCGGCGCCGTTCACGCTCCCCGCCATGGCCAGCAACGAATGGGCCGTGGACGGCCGGCACACCGCGACGGGTGCGCCGTTACTGGCGGGCGACCCGCATCTGGCGTTCTCACTGCCCGGCATCTGGTATCTCGCTCGGCTGGAATGGCCCGGTCACGTGCTCGCGGGCGCGACGGCGCCGGGCGCACCATTCCTGGTGATCGGCCATAACGGCCACATTGCCTGGACCTTCACGACCACCGGCGCCGATGTGCAGGACGTCTTCATCGAGACGCCGGTGGACGCCGAGCACTACGCGACGTCGGACGGGCCGCGTGCCTACGTGACCCGCTCCGAGCGCATCCACGTGCGGGGCGAGCCCGACGAGATCCTCGCGGTGCGCGAGACACGACACGGGCCGGTGCTCAGCGACATCGTCAACCCGCGTGGCCCGATGCTGGCGGTGGAGATGGCCAATCTCGCGCCAGGCGACACCGCCGCTTCTGGACTTTTAGCACTCGGCCGTGCCGGCAACGTGGCCGACGCCGGCCGCGCGGCCGGCGTGATCACGGCGCCGGCGCAGAACCTGCTTGTGGCAGACCATGACGGCATCGGCCTGTTCGTCACCGGCCGCGTGCCGATCC
>JANXXW010000462.1 GCA_025350425.1 Rhodospirillales bacterium | reverse complement strand
ATCATCGCCAACGCGCCGATGTCGGTTACGGCAAGCAAGCGCGTGATCGTGGAGCAACGTGACTGGTCGCTCGCCGAAATGTTCGAGCGGCAACAGGAGATCACCGGGCCAGTGCTGGCGTCCGAGGATGCGAGGGAAGGTGCTGCGGCATTTGCCGGACGCCGCGCTGCGATCTGGCAAAACAGATAATGGGGGGTTGCCACTGGCGCTGGCGTTGGGGGCGACTTCGGAAATCACCCGGTCGGGTTGCGATCCAAATCACGTGCAACTGGCGTCCGACACCTGCGCGCTCGTCGCTTCGCTGGCGGTCTCATCGCGGCCCCATTTCTCGACGAACCCAAACTGCATACGCTTGGCCTGGAAGCCGCATAGGGCATCTACTTCTCGATGCCGCTTTACTGGGACAAAGATCCCGGCACGCGCGCCTGCTCCGAACGCCCGGTCGCGCCAATGAAGGGAATGGTGCTACATGACCGGCCACTGCGTAGACGGAGCTTATCGTGGATCTCATCGCCCTCAACCGCGCGGCGCTCACCCGCCTTCCGCAGTCGGTCCACGTACCGCAGTACGACCCGGCGAGCGTCACGCCCGGCATCGTGCATCTGGGGCTCGGCGGCTTTCACCGGGCCCACATGGCGCGTTACACGCATGATCTGATGCAGGCCCATCCCGATGCCCTGGGCTGGGGCATCGTCGGCGCCGGTCTGTTGCCGGCGGATCGGCGGATGCAGGAGAGCCTGGCGCCGCAGGATAATCTCTACACGCTGGTCGAACGCAGCTTCACCGAGGAGACCGTCTCGGTGGTCGGCTCGCTGGCCGCTGTGGTGTTTGCTGGCGATGGCAGCGCCGAACTGCTCGATATCATCGACCGGCCCGAGATCCGCATCGTCAGCCTGACCGTGACCGAGAACGGCTACTGCCTGAACCGTGCGACCAAGCTGCTTGATCCCGACCATGCCCTGATCCGCCAGGACCTCGCCTACCCCGAGCGGCCGAGCAGCGCCATCGGCATAATTGTGGAGGCCTGCCGCCGCCGCCGCGATGCCGGGCAGCCGTCGTTCACGGCGCTCAGTTGCGACAACATCCAGCACAACGGCCGGGTGTTGCGCGACGCGACGCTGGCGCTCGCCACACTGCGCGATCCCGCCCTCGCGGACTGGATCGGGGCGAATGTCAGCTTTCCCAGCACTATGGTGGACCGCATCACGCCGGTCACGGCCGAGGCGGATGTCACGGCGTTGGCACAGCGATACGGCATCGTCGATCGTTGGCCGGTATTCTCGGAGAAATTCACCCAATGGGTGATCGAAGACCGCTTCGTTGCAGGCCGTCCGCATTGGGAGGATGTCGGCGCGCAATTCGTGGAAGACGTGGCGCCCTACGAGTTCATGAAGCTGCGGCTGTTGAACGCAAGCCATCTGGCGGTGTCCGGCATGGGCCGGCTGGCGGGATATGTGACTATCGATGAGGCCATGGCGGACCCGCTGATAACCCGCTTCATGGTGGCCCTCATGGACCGCGAAACCGGCCCAACCCTCGGCGCGGTGCCGGGGATCGACCTCGCCGAGTATAAGGCCACGCTGATCGAGCGTTTCGCCAACCCCGCGATCAAAGACACGGTCGAGCGGGTAAACACCGACGCGCCGCTCAACATTCTGGTCGACCCGATCCGCGACCGCCTCCAGGCCGACGCCGGCATCGAGCTTCTGGCACTGGCCTTGGCGGCCTGGTTACGCCGCGTGCGGGGCGAGGACGAGCAGGGCCAGCCGATCGATGTCCGCCACCCACTTGCGGCGCTATTGCGGGAAAAGGCCATCGAGGGTGGCGAAAACCCGGCCCCCCTGCTCGGCATCACGCAATTGTTCGGGGAAACCGGGACCGATCCGCGCCTGCTCGCACCGGTCGGGAATTATCTTTCCGCGCTGTACCGCACCGGCAGCAAGGCAACCCTGGCCGCAGCTGCGCAGACACTTTGCTTTTAACCGATCAATACTCGGCAAGTGATCGGGGGCATCGGGATTGGGGGCATCGGGATCGGGGGCAATCGGGCCGAAGACCGATACGGCAGGATCAAAATGCCACAATCCTCCTACTGCTAACTCGTTGACGCCACGTGATCACGGTGTCAGGTTCCGCGCAAACCGACCTGCTGTATCATTAACGTGCATCAGGCTCATGGGAGAGCGTGTCATACCTCAAAACACCAGTGGCTTGCGCGTCGCGATCGCGGCATTTGCCACCGTCGGGCTTGCCGCCGGCGCCGCACGCGCCGACGCGACCATCACCATCGCGACCGTGAACAACGGTGACATGGTGGTGATGCAGAAGCTATCGACGCAGTTCGAGCAGTTGCACAAGGATATTCACCTGCGTTGGGTCGTGCTGGAGGAGAACGTGCTGCGCCAGCGCGTAACCACGGACATCGCCACCAAGGCCGGTCAGTTCGATGTGCTCACGATCGGCAACTACGAGGTGCCGATCTGGGCCAAGCAGAACTGGCTGCTTCCGATGGACAACCTGCCTGCAGCCTACGCGGTAGACGACCTCATCAAGCCGGTGCGTGATGCGCTGACGGTGAACGGCAAGCTCTACGGCCTGCCATTCTACGCCGAGAGCGCGATGACCTACTACCGGACAGATTTGTTCCAAAAGGCCGGCATCACCATGCCGGCGGCGCCAACCTACGAGCAGATCCGTGGGTTCGCCGACAAGATCACTGACAAGCCGAACCAGATCTATGGCATGTGCCTGCGTGGCAAGCCGGGCTGGGGCGAGAACATGGCCTATGTCACCTCACTGGTGAATGCCATGGGCGGACAGTGGTTTGACACCAAGTGGAAGGCCGATTTGGCTTCCCCGGCGTGGCACAAGGCGGTCACTTATTACAGCGACATCCTGAAGGCCGATGGCCCCCCCGGTGCTTCGTCCAACGGGTTTAACGAGAACCTCGCGCTGTTCTCCAGCGGCCACTGCGGCATGTGGATTGACGCCACCGTCGCGGGCGGCCTGTTGTTCGACAAGAAGCAGTCGCAAGTCGCCGACAAGGTGGGCTTCGCGCCGATGCCGACTGGCAGCTTCACCGGCGGGCCGACTTGGCTGTGGAGTTGGAACCTCGCCATCCCAGCCACATCCAAGCAGGCCGAGGCGGCCAAGACGTTCGTCACATGGGCCACGTCGAAGGACTACATCCAGCTCGTGGCCAAGGAGAATGGCTGGGTCTCG
>JANXXW010000014.1 GCA_025350425.1 Rhodospirillales bacterium | reverse complement strand
GAACGAACTGCGGTGCTTCCATTTGGCAACGGTCTTTTGGTTGATGCCATAGCGCTTTGCCAGCGTTCTCAAGCTCTCTTGACTATGGTGTATCGCTCGACGGATTGCCTGCGTCGTTGTGGCGCAGCCGTGGAGAATTTGTCCCATAATGCATCCTTTCATTCAGTGAAAATAGTGCACCACTAAAACCTGGGATCAAACATCTAGTAGCGCTAGGCCAAATATTTGATGACACCAACCAAGTTGACGGTTAGCCTTTCAGGTATAACGTGGGCCAACACGTGTTCGTTGGGGGCAACGATGCCGACCGGTCAGAGATACTCCCTTTATCGACTGACTTATCAAAGCCGGAGCACGCTGGTCGGCGAGCAAAATTTACAGATCACAGCGATCCAAGATATCTTGCGTCAGTCCAGATATCGTAACCTACGCCACGGCGTGTCTGGTATATTGCTATACAATCAGCATAGTTACTTCCAGGTGCTTGAAGGCAGCAAGGCTGCCGTTGAACAGATCTTCCGCAACATCTTACGTGACAAACGGCATACCGACATCGTTCCTCTGCAACGTGATCCGGTTGACATCCGGATCTTTCACTCCTGGTCGATGGCCTATAAGGAACTACCCTGCGGGTCCGCGTGGCCAGACTACCCCATCCGTGATTTCCCAACCAAGCTGCTCGCGGATAGGGCGAATACAACCCCGGAGATGAAAGCATTTACGCTTCCTGCCTGACTGCTGAAATCTGGGGATAGGTGGAGACCCGCGCAGTTCCGTCTCAGTGGTCGCGTAGCAGCCGCGCGGATGTCGCGGCGAGCACGGCCCAGCGCGACAGTGTGAAGTCACGAGGCGCAATCATTATGCCCAGGCGTGCCACGCCCCAGTGCCATTTGGATCGACAGTCCGGGGCCGCCGGCACATTCGCGCGAGAGGTGTCACAGGCCGTCCAGGTGCGTGGAACATGCACGGAACTCTCGTAGGTGGGAAAGCGCGCGTAGATGCGCTTTTCCCTATAGGGTTCCTCACATCCATGCACGCGTCGAAGTTGCGTAGATATTGCGTGGATCATGCTTCGGCATCCTCGATCCACGCGGCGGTTTCTGGTTGGCTATCGGGTGACCGCAAGCCCTGCACCCGGCTCCAGCTGTCACTTCTGAAAGTCGCTATACGGAACCCCGCCGCCATAAGGGCGCCGAGTTCGGCCCGCTGTCCGTCGGCCGTGGCTATGCCATGCATGACGAGTAGCTGCTTAATGGAGCGGGCATCGTTGGATAGCTTGGCTGATCATGGGCCAGCCGTGCTGCCCTTTGCGACGGCCAGGGCAAGGGCCTCGCGAGTCTCTGCTGTCACAACGTCTTTTGGCGGGGCCCAGGGGCATAGGATGGCTACGATGTCAGGATTGGCGAGGTCAAATGGCACCCGTTCGAACCACTCGCAGCCCGTGAGCGCGTGATAGTTGCTTTTGCCCCCGTCAACGCGGAAGTACCGATGCCGGCCATCACCATGGATGCCAAGTTTTCCAGCTTCCTCGGTCGTCATCCCTGAGACTGTCAGCACCATACGCGCCGCGCTGGCAATGGCGGACGCGCCGCCACGGCATCCATTTCCCCAGGCGTGAACACGCCCTTGCGGGTGTGGTGGATTAACCCGAGTGCAAAGCTGTAGCGCACGGCCATCGCGCGAAATTTCGCGACCACCTCGCGCAATTGAACGTTGGCGTTTTCGTCGTCTCCGTGCAGTTCGGCCAGCGGGTCCAAAAATACCACATTGGACCGGAAGTGTTCGATGTGGGTCTCAAGCTCGGTCCAGACCACGGTAGGCGTAAGCTTGCCGCTGTCAGGATCGCGCGTGAGAAGCGTTCCGGTCTTTGACGGGCCAACGCGCGCGATCCGGCCAGCGACATCTGCAGGTTTAAGGCCGAAGCTGGTGAGAGCACCGGACAGGCGGCGCTTCTGTTCCGCCGAATCGTCCTCGACGTTGAACAGCATGACCCGCATTGCAGAAACCGGACGCATGTTCTGCAACTCGCGCCCGGATGCCAGCGCCACCGCGTAGGTGACGGCCAGTGTTGATTTCGAAACGCCACCTGGCCCGACGATCAGCGTAACCGTATCCCGAAGGAAGTAACCGGGTGCGATCCAGGCGCGGGGTGGGATGTCGCTTTCCTCCCATGACCCTTCATCGAACCAAGTCGCTAGCGGCTCGATGGTGAACCCTGCGTCATCCATGGATCGGCCTCCCGCTCGCGATGCGCGTTTGCAGCAGCTCGTTGAAGTCCCGCCCCGCCTTGTCCGGGGTCGCCAACCGCACGCGCCTGCCTTCCGCCGTCCAGCGCGTGCAAGCCGTCCGCGCCGTATCCAGCCCCGGCCCGTCCGGGTCCGCCGCGATCACCACGCTGCGCACGTCCAGGGGCAGCACCAGCCCGGTCGCCATGTTCCCGGCGCTGATTGCGGCCCATGCCGGCAAGCCCAGCAGCAGCCCCGCCGATGCCGCCGTCTCGACGCCCTCCCCGATCACGAGTTCCACCGCCACGGGCGCAAGCCGGATGGCACCGCCCCAGACCGGCCCCAAGCTGGCCTTCACCGGGTCTGCGTCGGCCTTGCTCCCGTCTCTCGCCAGGTAGGTCCGATGCACCGCCACGGGCCTCCCCGCCATGTCCAGGACCGCTGCAATCATGGCGGGCAACTTGCGGCTTTCGGGGGTGTGGGCAATCCCCCCGGAAGCGCAGCGTTTCGCAGCCGATCAGGGAGGCGAGGCCGCGCCCGGCGAGATACAAGCCGGCCGGGTTCGTCGGGCTGACGGGATCGGACCCGGCGAACAAGCGCCGCGCCGCTTCCTGCTTGCGCTCACGGGCCGCCGTGGCGTTGGTGGGGTCCATCGGCGCGGGCGGCTTCCAATCGCCTCCGAGCGCGCGGGTAGCCTCTCCATCCAGCGCGTCCCGAGTACACCCGTTGGCGCAATAAAGAAGTGGGCGGCTACCCTTGCCGACACGGACCGAGAAGGCGCGTGGGTAGGAGCATGCGGGGCAATCACCAGACCAGCCTTGAGACCGTTTGGATAGGTGCCAGCACTCGGCCAAGTCGCGGGCGAGTGTGGCGGGCGCGGCATTCATACCCGGCCCCCGAGGGCACGGCGCCGTGCCTCATAGGCGGCATGGGCGAGCCAGTTGGCTTGGTTCGCGCTCCCGGCTGTCATGGCACACTCCGAAGCGGCCGGGGCGGGAAGCGGTCGCCGCCGGGAGCGTGCATGACGCTGGGCGGGATGGCCGCATATCGGTCGAAGCGGTCGAGCATCTCCGCCCGGTTGTATCTCCGCTTCGCGGCCTCGATCAGCAGCTCGCAGAGGAAATGGGGCGGCGGGAATGCCGGGAGCCGCGTGAGCCCGGCATACAGCCAGTGTTCGTCTTGAAGCGAGAGGCTTACGACCCCGCCCGAGTGCCGGGCTGGGCCGAATGTCGCGCTCGTGCCGATCATGCAGCCGCCGACACGCGTCGAAGCTGGAATGAAGACCACAACGGTCGTGCTCCTTGGAGCATTGGGCGCGGCCGGCAGTGGGATGCTGGAAGTCGAGAGAGCAATGCGGTATAAAACAAGTGGTACCTGTCTATACTGCCTCGTCCCGACCCCACCGCGCGCACGCTAACCGTGTCGCGTTGGTGGGATTTCACGCCTGTTCGTCGCGTGTCAGGAGAGAGCGCAAGCTATCGCCCAGGATCAACGTTCGGCCGGCAGCCTCCGATGCACGTAAGGCACCTTCGTTGATCAGGCGATACAGAGTGGTTTTGCCAACGCCGTTGATACGACATGCATCTTCCACCGTATAGGAAAGTGCGTTGGGCAAAGGTTCAGCTCGGCGCGGCCGAAGCTTGAGTGGGCGCGGTGTTGGATGGATGACTTCGATTGAAGTGACACGTCTCACGATAAGATCTCCGCGGTCGGACGGCACCATGCAAGGATACAAGCAGGCAACCGCGACCCATAAAACGATCGCAGAAACCTCCATGTCCTAGCCGGAGCGGCAGGGCAGCGGAGAGGGAGCATCATCGATCGTTTTGATGCCGGTGCGGCATCACGCGGATCACGATGCCACCAGTAATGGTGGCAGACTAGTTTTCGCGCAAGTTCAATTGTTCAGGTTTGACGACGATTGATGAGGCGGAGGGGCATGCGCCCCTCGACTCGCGCCGCCAGTAAAACGACGGAGAGTGCGATGCGGGCCTTGGTCTTGGTCGTGGCGCTGGCGTCGCCGCCATCCCTGCGGAGATATCAATGGCAGTTTAACATCCGTTGCACGCGTTTCGGAGCAATGACCGATTGCGTGCAGCAGTAGGCGGTCGCCGGCGATAGGCCGTGGCCTTGGCTGAATGCACCAATACCATCGGCATGTTCCCTTTCCGGCAAACGTCGAATTACCCGCGCCGCAGAATCACGACGTTGCCCACCGGCTCGGCATACGGGACCGCGCAGAAATCCGCCCACGCCGCCATCATCTCCCGGCGCTTGTCGAGCATGTCGCCGCGCGCGTGGGCGGCTTCCACCTTGTTACCAACGACATGGGCCAAGGCTGCTTCGGCCAACTCGCGGGGATGACCGGTCGCCTCCGAAACCCAGTCGCGGAAGCAGGACCGGAAGCCCTGCACCGTGACATCGCCCCGTTTCACCCGCCGCAGCGCCATAGTCATAGCCATGTTGGGCAGGGGCCGCTTGGCGATGCCCGACGAAAACAGCAACGCGCCCGGATCGCGCTCGCCAGGCAACCCGTTCAGGAGCGCCAGCACGACCGGGGTCAGCGGCACCCGATGTTCACGGCCGCCCTTCATGCGGGCAACAGGAACGGTCCACAGCTTTGCGGCAAGGTCGATCTCGCTCCAACACGCGCCCAGCACTTCCCGGGTGCGGGCGGCCGTCAGGATGGCGAAGCGCAGCGCCAGCGCGGCCGTGCCGTTCTGCCCGGCGAGCGCGCCCATGAACGCGCCCACTTCGCGCCACGGCAGCGCGGCGTGGTGTTTTACTGCCCGGACCTTTGAGCGGCTGGGGAGGATGTGATCGAGGTTGCCATTCCACCGTGCCGGATTCTCGCCATCGCGCCATCCGCGCACGCGGGCGAAGTTCAGCACGTTTTCGATCCGTCCCCGGGCGCGCGAGGCGGTTTCGGGCTTCGTGTTCCCAACGGCTTGCAGGACGGATACGATTAGGTCCGTCGAGACATCGCGCACGGCCACCTTGCCCATGACGGGATAGGCGTAGGTAGCGAGCGTAGCGGTCCATTGCGCCGCATGCTTTGCGTTGCGCCACGCGGCCCGGTTCGACTCGATATAGGCCGCCGCGACATCCTCGAACGTCTTGCCCCGCACCGTATTGAGCTGCGCGCGAGCGGCCCGCTCGGCTTCGGCCAGCGCCCGTTCGGCCAGCGGATCGCGGCCATCCTTGACGGCCCGGTGCAGCTCATCCGCCCGTTTGCGAGCTTCGGAAAGGGGGACGGCGCCCGGTTCCGATCCGGCACGGCCCAAACCCATTTCGCGGGTGCGCTTGGCGATGGTGTAGCGGAAAATCCAGAACCGCACCCCGGTGTCCCGCACCAAGAGACGCAGCCCGTTGCCGTCCACATATCGCTCCGGCGCGGCCGCCTTTACCTTGGCTGCCGATAGGCCCGCCGCAATCCGTGGCATTGCTGATCCCCCTATGCGTTCCCCTATCATGCGTGGGATGACAGAGAACGCATGCGAATTGGGGCGAACGGTTTGGCGCCCGATTGTCGCCTAACTCACTGGCAAAATAGGGCCTCTCAGGGTGGTGGCGAACGGCTGCGAAAGGAGAATTGGCGGAGGGGATGGGATTCGAACCCACGGTACGCCTTTACAACGTACAACGGTTTAGCAAACCGTCGCCTTCAGCCGCTCGGCCACCCCTCCGCCTGGAGACGCATAGCCTGATTGCGCGGTATCGACGCAATCCACACGACGTTTGCCGGATGTGTCTAAGGCGGCGGGGTGGCCGCGTCAAACAGGATTAGCTTAGGGCTATTTCGAAGCCACGTTGTACGGCGGGGCGCGCCATTATTGCCTCATACCAGCGCTTCACGTTGGGGAACTCGGCAAGGTCGATCTGGTGCCGCTCGTGGCGCCAGGCCCAGCCGATGATGGCGAAATCTGCGATCGAGATGGCACCGGCGAAATACTCCACCAACGCGAGGCGGCGATCCGCGACGCCGTACAGGCGCCTCGTCTCCTTAATGTAGCGAGCCAAGCCGTATTTCTGGTCCTGCTCGTTCTTGACCTCGAGGAAGTGATGGGCCTGACCGAGCATCGGGCCGAAGCCGCCCATTTGCCACATCAGCCACTCCAGCACGGGCACATGCGCACGCATGTCGGCGGGCAAGAACTGGCCGGTCTTGTGTCCTAGGTAGATCAGGATCGCGCCTGATTCGAACACGCTGATGGGCTCGCCACCGGGGCCGTTAGTATCGACGATGGCGGGGATGCGGTTGTTCGGGCTGATCCGCAGGAACTCCGGCTTGAACTGCTCGTCTTTCGAAATGTTCACGGTATGGACCGAATAGGGCAGGCCCATCTCCTCCAGTGCGACGCTGATCTTGCGACCGTTCGGAGTATTCCAGGTGTGCAGCTCGATCATGGCGTGTCCGCCTCCATTCGCTCAAGGAGCTGTAGTATCGATCGCCACGCACGTCGCGGCAAATGACCGCTTGGCTTACGACTTGCACGACCCCTGGCTGAATGTTCCAGGGAATGCCATGAGTTCGACCGTCGCTTCCACCGCCGAAGTCCCGAAAGTCGCCACGCACACACGCTGGATGCAGTTGCTGCTGGGGTTAATCTGCATGATGGCCATCTCCAGCCCGCAATATGTATGGGCGTTGTTCACCAAGCCGCTGACACAGTCCCTCGGCGTGCCGCTTGCCCCGCTTCAGCTGACGTTCACGTTGCTGATCGTGTTGCAGACGTTCTTCTCCCCGGCCCAGGGATGGCTGGTCGACCGCTTCGGCGCGCGGCTGCTGATCTCGATCGGCACGGCAATGACCGGATTGAGCTGGGTGCTGGCGGCCTACGCGACGTCACTATCGATGCTCTATCTCACCTACGGGCTGGTCGGCGGCATCGGCACCGGCATCGTTTATGTCGGCGTGGTCGGGCAGATGGTCGCGTGGTTCCCCGACCGGCGCGGCTTTGCGGCCGGCGTGGTGGCTGCGGGTTACGGGATGGGCGCGATCGTGACCACGCTACCGATCAGCAGCACGCTGGCCAGTTCCGGCCTGCAGGCCACGTTGCTTCAATATGGACTGATCTTCGGCGTGATTGGCCTGCTGGCCGCGCAAGGTCTGCGGTCCGCGCCGATACGGAAAGGCGCTACTGAGACCATGGACGGCGTGACCGCCGGGGCGATGCTGCGGACGCCGGTGTTCTGGCTGATGTTCGTGATGATGAGCCTGATGTCCACGTCCGGACTGATGGTCACGTCGCAACTGGGCGCGTTCGCGGCCGAGTTCGGCATCACCAAAATGACCGTATGGGGCTTGGCGGCGCTCCCACTCGCACTGACGATCGACCGCTTCACCAACGGCTTGACCCGGCCGTTCTTCGGCTGGCTTTCAGACCGGATCGGCCGCGAGAACACCATGTTCATCGCCTTCACCTTGGAGGGCGTGGCGATGTATCTCTGGCTGGCCACGCGGGCCGACCCGGTTCTGTTCGTGTTGATGTCGGGCGTGGTTTTCTTCGGATGGGGCGAGATATTCTCGTTGTTCCCATCGACGCTGACCGACACGTTCGGCACCAGGCACGCCACCCGGAATTACGGGTTCCTGTACATGGCGCAGGGAATCGGCGCGATCTTCGGCGCCTATTTCGCGGTGCTGCTGCACGACGCGATGGGTGGATGGGAGAGCGTGTTCGGCGTCGCCATCGTGGCGGATCTTTTAACGGCGGTGCTGGCCATTGCGGTGTTGAAGCCGATGCGGCGGCGGTATCTGGCAACCAGCGGCTAGTCAGCCCTGGACCGCGAGGAGCGCATCGATGTCGAGCCTCGCCGTGAACATCGCGAGGCCCCCTGCCCCGTCGCGCGGCCATTCGGCTTGCGGGCGGTCCCAATACAGCTCCACGCCATTCTGGTCGGGATCGCACAGATAGAGCGCTTCACTGACGCCGTGGTCCGAAGCGCCGTCCAGTGGGATACCGGCGGCGATCAGTCGGCGCAGGGCGTCCGCGAGGTCGGCGCGCTCGGGGTAGAGAATCGCCGTGTGGAACAAACCGGTGCTGCCGGGCGGTGGTGGCGAGCCACCTTTGCTCTCCCAGGTGTTGAGACCGATATGGTGGTGATAGCCACCGGCGGAGATGAAGGCTGCCTGCGGGCCGAAGCGCTGGGTGAGCTGGAAGCCGAGGACACCGACGTAGAATGCGAGAGCGCGGTCGAGGTCGGCGACTTTGAGGTGGACGTGGCCGATGCGGACGCCCGGCGGGATGGTGGCGGGCGCGATGGTGGCGGGGGTCTCGGCATGGGGGACTGGAAGGTCGGACATGGCGGCTCCTGTTGACTGGCGATACAACCATGGGCTCGTTTCTTGTTGTTCTGCATTTGTTCTTGACATGGACCGAGTTCTAGGACTACGATCCTGGCATGTCGATCCCGACCGCCAATTCCTCCCTCGTCGATCGCTTCAGCGATATCATCGACATCCTGTGCCGCATCGTGCCCAGGCTGATCGCGCGCGACCGCTCGGCGGGGCCGCTCATCTTGTTGATTCATGCCCATTTGCGCCGCATGGCGGTCCGCTTCGCCGCCATCGCCGTGCGGCCGCAAAGCGGCGTGCTGCGGGCGCCACGTAGCGGCACCGCCCGACGCCGCGCGTCTTCTCCGCGTACGACGGGCGTGCTGCCGTGCGGCTATGCCTGGTTGATCAGGGTGTTTCAGGAGACCGCATATGGCGGCGGGCTGTTGCAACATCTGGTGCTGAACGACCCCGAGATGGCGGCGCTGCTCGCCACCTCCCCGCAAGCGGGCCGCATCGTGCGATCACTGTTCTGGATGCTGGGAATCCGGCCCATCCCCGCCATCGCGCGGCGGGCCGTGACGGTACGGGCGCCGCGCGCCGTCCGGACCCGTGCCGTTCCCAATACCGTCCCCAGTGGCATTTCCAAGCCACGGGACGTGCAGCCGCGGTCCGGCTGGTCCTCGTCATACCGGCCCTCGGCGCGATGGCCCAAGGCGCACTGGCCCCGGCCGCCGAACGACAAGCCAACCCCTGTGCGGCGCAAGCTCCGTGCCGTCGGACCGCCCTGGCCGGACTGACCCGCCGGACTGGCCCGCCGGACTTGACCGGGTATCCCTGTCCATGAGAGCCCACCTGAGCCCAGGGAGCTTCCGTCTGTCATGTTCATCCGCGTCAACGACCTCGACATGCACGTCCTCGTCGGCGGCCCTCCGGGCGCGCCCTGCATCGTGCTGCTGCATTCGCTGGGCACCAATCTGCACGTCTGGGACCCGCAGGCCGCCGCCCTCGCGCGCAGTTTTCGGGTGATCCGGCCCGACCTCCGGGGCCACGGGCTGACCACCGTGACCGCTGGGGCCACCACGATCGCGACCCTCGCGCGCGACGTCATCTCGCTGCTGGAGACGCTCGGGATCACCGAGGCCCATGTATGCGGGCTGTCGATCGGGGGCATGGTGGCGCAGTCGGTGGCGGCCCAGGTGCCGGACCGGGTGACCTCGCTCATTCTATGCGACACCGCGATGGCCATCCCGACCGCAGAATCCTGGCGGGCGCGGGCCGTCGCGGTGCGGGCGCATGGGATGGGAGCGATCGCGGACGGGGTGATGGCGCGCTGGGTGACAGAGCCGTTCCTCGACAGCCCACAGGCGGCGGGTTTGCGGGCAATGCTGCTGCGGACCGATCCGGAGGGCTATGCCTCGGGGGCGCTTGCGATCGCGGTGGCCGATCTCGCAGAGGATACCGCCCGGCTGTCGATGCCGACGCTGATCCTGGTGGGGGACGAGGACGTGTCTACGCCGCCAGCCTACGCGCGGGCGATGCACGCAGCGATCGCGGGCTCGGAATTGCAGATCATCGAAGGCGCCGCGCACATCCCGACGCTGGAGCGGCCGGAAGCCGTGACGGCGGCAATCCGCGCGTTCATCACGCCGGAAATCACCGATTTTTATGACGCCGGCATGGCGGTGCGGCGGCAGGTACTGGGCGAGGCTCACGTCCAGCGCTCACTCGACGCGATGACCGAGTTCGACGCGCCGTTCCAGGAGTTCATCACCCGAACCGCCTGGGGCGGAGTCTGGACGAGGCCGGGGCTCGATCGCCGCACGCGTAGCATCCTGGTCCTGGCGATCCTGGCCTCCCTGGGCCACCACGAAGAATTCAGGTTGCATGTCAGGGCCAGCCGGAACACGGGCGCGACACCAGGCGATATTTCGGAGATGCTGATCCAGGTAGCTGCCTACGCTGGCATCCCAGCCGCGAACAGCGCGGTGCGCATCGCCAAGGAGCTGTTTTCGGAAATGCCCTCATGAGCGACCCGGTTCCGTTTCGCCCCCATGTGGCAGGCACCCAGCCAGCCTACGACACGCCGACCTACGGCAGCACGCATAAGCGCCATCCGACGCAGAGGGCATTGCGTATTCCGCATACCGTCACCGAAACCACCGGGCCGATGTTCTCGCCGTCGCATTATCCGGCCATGCCGGATATTTCGCGGTTCGAGGGACACATGGCGATGGGCGAGCGCATCATCGTGGAAGGCACCATCACCGACGAGGACGGGCGGCCGGTGCCCAACACGATGGTCGAGATCTGGCAGGCCAACGCAGCCGGCCGCTATCACCACGAACGCGACCAGCACGACGCCCCGCTCGACGCGCATTTCAGCGGCGCGGGCCGGGTGTTCACCGACGGCGGCGGGCGATACCGCTTCGTGACGATCAAACCCGGTGCCTATCCCTGGCACAACCACGCGAACGCCTGGCGGCCGAACCATATCCACTTTTCCTGTTTCGGCCCGGGCTTCGCGACCCGCCTGATCACCCAGATGTATTTCCCCGGCGACCCGCTGCTGGCGCTCGATCCAATCTTCAACTGCGTGCCTGACGAGGGCGCGCGCGAACGGCTGGTGGCCAGGTTCGAGATCGGCCTGACCCAGCCGGACTGGGCGCTGGGCTATCGGTTCGACGTGGTGCTGCGGGGACGCGGAGCGACGCCGATGGAAAGTCCTGGGGAGCATCACTGATGCCAATCGCCACGGCGAGCCAGACGATCGGACCGTTTTGGGGGCTGATCGAATATCCGGAATGGGCCGACCTGCTGCGGTTCGGAGCGACCGGCGAGACCATGACCCTGACAGGGCGCATCACCGATGGCGACGGCCTCCCGGTGACCGACGCCGCGGTCGAAATCTGGCAAGCCGCCCCCGCCGCAAGCGAAATATTCCCGGCCTATGGACGGAGCGGCACGGACCTGCACGGCGAATTCCGGTTCCGCACCCTGAAGCCGGAGCCGGTGCCGGGCCTGGGCAACTTCCAGCAGGCGCCGCATTTCGCAGTGACAATCTTCGCCAGGGGATTGCTGAAGGCGCTGGTGACACGGGCCTATTTCGACGGCGACGCGATGAACGACAACGATCCGGTGCTGTGCCTCATCGAGGACCCGGCGCGGCGCAAGACGCTGCTGGCGCGGCACGAGGGCGCCGATGTCTGGCGCATGGATATCAGGCTGCAAGGTGCTGACGAGACCGTGTTCCTGGACGTTTAGCCATGGCGATCAATCCCAGCGACAGCACGGTTCTCGGCACGCTGTACGGTTCAGACGATATGCGGGCGGTGTTCGACGAGAGCGCGTGGTTCCAACGGATGCTCGACGTGGAGGCGGCACTCGCCCGGGTGCAGTCCCGCCTCGGCATCATCCCCGCCGAGGCCGGCGCCGCGATCACGGCGGCGGCGCGGCTGGAGAACCTCGACACGGCGGAGTTGGCCGCCAGCGTGCGGAACGTCGGCTATCCCGTGGTTGGCGTGGTCGCGGGGTTGTCACGGGCCGCCGGGAACGCTGCCGGCTGGACCCATTGGGGCGCCACGACCCAGGACATCATGGACAGCGCCACCGCCTTGCAGTTGCGCGCGGCGTTGGATCTGGTGCGCGCTGACCTGTTGCGGCTGATCGTGGTGCTGGCGGCACAGGCGGAGAAGTATCGCGGCACGGTGATGGCGGGTCGGACCCATCTGCAACACGCGCTGCCAGTGACGTTCGGACTGAAATGCGCGGCGTGGCTGCAGCCGTTCCCGACCCATGTTGCGCGGCTGGACGAGTTGCGGCCCCGAGTCGAACTGGTTCAGTTCGGCGGAGCGGCGGGAACGCTGGCCTCGCTGGGCGCGCGCGGGATCGAGGTGATGGAGGAATTGGCCGGCGAGCTTGACCTCGGCGCTCCCCCGGCGCCGTGGCATGTGGCGCGAGATGGCTTCGCCGAGGCGGTCGGGTTCATGGGGCTGCTGTCCGGCAGCCTTGCCAAGATCGCCACCGACATCATCCTGCTCATGCAAACCGAGGTCGGTGAGGTGTCGGAACCCTACGTCGCCGGGCGCGGCGGGTCCTCCACCATGCCGCAGAAGCGCAACCCGATCGCATCCGAATACGTGCTCGCCTCGGCGCGGATGGTCCAGGCGCTGGTGCCGGTGATGCAGGGCGCCATGGCGCAGGATCATGAACGCGCGACGGGTCCGTGGCAGGCCGAACTGCTGGCGTTGCCGCAGGCGTTCGTCCTGGCGCACGGGGCGTTGCGGCAAACGATCGAGATCGCCCGGGGCATGGTGGTCGATACAGCCCGAATGCGGCGCAATCTCGACGCCACCGGAGGTCTGATCGTGGCGGAGGCGGTGATGATGGGTCTGGCGCAGCATCTTGGGCGCGAGGCGGCGCATCACGCGGTTAAGCACGGCTGCGACCGCGCGCTTACGCAAAACGTGTCCCTGGCGGATGCGCTGATGGCAGAACCCGAGGTAACCGCGCGGCTGGACCGCGCCGCTATCGACGCGCTGACCGATCCCACGGCCTATCTCGGCAGCGCCGACGCGTTCATCTCGCGGGTTCTGGAACATGCGGGGAATGTCAGCTAGGCTTTACAAAAGCATGGGGCGGAGAGCGCATGGCGCAGGTTTCGGTACGCAAGGTCGAGAAGCAATACGACACCTACAAGGCCGTCCACGGCATCGACCTTGAAATCGCGGACGAGGAATTCGTCGTGCTCGTCGGTCCATCCGGGTGCGGCAAATCGACCACATTACGCATGATCGCCGGCTTGGAGGAAATCACCGCCGGAGAGATCTGGATCGGCGGCAACATAGTGAACGACGTGCCGCCGCGCGATCGGGACATCGCCATGGTGTTCCAGAACTATGCGCTCTATCCGCACATGACCGTGTTCGACAACATGGCGTTCGGGCTGAAGTTGCGGAAGTTCGCGAAGTCCGAAATCAAGATCCGCGTGGACGAAGCAGCCCGCATCCTCGACATCCAGTCGCTGCTGGAGCGCAAACCGAAGGCGCTGTCCGGCGGCCAGCGTCAGCGTGTGGCAATGGGCCGGGCCATCGTGCGCAACCCCAAGGTGTTCCTGTTCGACGAGCCGCTCTCGAATCTCGATGCCAAACTACGCGTGCAGATGCGGACAGAAATCAAGAAGGTGCACCAGACGGTGCGGACCACCACGGTCTACGTAACCCACGACCAGGTGGAGGCGATGACGCTTGCTGACCGGGTGGTGGTGATGAACCATGGCCGGATCGAGCAGGTAGGGCCTCCACAGGAACTGTATCATCACCCCAAGACCCGCTTCGTCGCGGGCTTCATTGGCAGCCCGGGAATGAATTTCCTGCCGGTTCGCATGCTCGATGAAGGCGGGTTGAAATTGCAGCTGGCGACCGGCGAAAAGCTCGCGGTCCCGCCAGCGCGGGTGGATCGATACGGGCCGTTCAAGGGCCGCGAAATGGTGCTGGGCATCCGTCCCGAACATCTGACCGAGACGCACGACCAGGAGAAGCCGAACGTGGCGCGGATCGAGATCCCCGTTGATGTCATCGAGCCCATGGGCATGGAGACGCTGGTGCATTTCTTTATCGCCGGCGTGCCGATGTGTGCCCGCGTCGATCCCGCGACGCCGGCCGCTCCGGGGATGCGTCTGCCTTTGGCGGTTGAATTGAACCACATGCACCTGATGGAGCCAGATAGCGGGTTGGTGGTTTAAGGCGATGGCGGCCGGTCTCCCGACCCATGTCGTCGCCGTCGACGAGCTGCGTTCCTTGATCGGCCGCATGTTCGCTGCCGCCGGCTGCGTGACCGAGGAAGCGGAGCGTGTCGCGCGTTTTCTGGTGTCCGCCAACCTCGCGGGCCATGACAGCCACGGCGTCATCCGCGTGCCGCGCTACATCGAATGGCTGGGCGAAGGGCTGGTGTTCGCCGGCAAGTCCATCAGCGTCGTCACCGAAACCTCAACCCATGCCGTGGTAGACGGCAATGTTGGGCTTGGGCAGACCATCGCGATGCAGGCAGTCGATCTCGGCATCGGCAAGGCGAAAGCCGCGGGAATGGCCGTGATCGCGCTGCGTAATTCCGGGCATATCGGGCGCATCGGCGACTGGGCGGAGCGGGCGGGCGACGCGGGACTGGTGTCGATCCACTTCGTCAACGTGGCGAAAAGCGAGATCGTGGCGCCGTTTGGCGGCGTGGACCGCCGGTTCGGAACCAATCCCGTATGCATCGGTATCCCGGGCGAGGCGGGCAAGCCGATGCTGCTGCTGGATTTCGCCACCTCGATGGTGGCCGAGGGCAAGGTCCTGGTCGCGTCCAACGGCGGCAAGCCGTTGCCGGCGGGCGCGCTGATCGGGCCGGACGGTTCGCTGTCGACCGACCCGGTGACGCTCTACGGTCCGCTCGAAAGTGGCCAGCGCAATCCGGGCAACGGAACCGGCGCCCTGCGTACTTTTGGCGATCACAAGGGCTCGGGCCTCGCCTTCATGTGCGAGATCCTGGCCGGCTGCTTCACGGGTGGCGGGACGGCAGGTCCGATAGTAGGCAAGCGAGGCGGCATCACCAACGGGATGCTATCCTTCTATATGGACCCCAGCCATTTCGGCTCGCAGCACTTTGTCCGCGAGGCACGGGCCTACGCGGATTACGTGAAGGAGGCCCGTCCCGCCGATCCCGGCGGTGAGGTGCTGCTGCCAGGAGAGCCCGAGGCACGGACCCGGGCCATCCGGCTGCGCGACGGCATCCCGTTGCAGATCGATACCTGGGCGGCGATCATGAGGACGGCGGCAACGCTGAAAGTGGCTGGGCCGGCGTAGCTTTTTCGGACGGGCGGGGCACGAAAATTGGCTTCCCCTTCCCGCACCACGACCATCGCTCTACTTGTCGCCTCCGCCTTCTTCATGGAGAATCTTAACGGCACGGTAATCGCCACGGCGCTGCCACAGATGGCCCGGTCGTTCAGCGTGGCTCCGGTCGATCTAAGCTTTGGGATGAGCGCCTACCTCCTGACGCTGGCGGTGTTCATTCCGATCAGCGGCTGGGCTGCGGACCGCATCGGCAGCCGCACCGTGTTCGCCAGCGCAATCGCGGTATTCACGGCATCCTCCCTCCTGTGCGCGCTAAGCGACGGGCTTTGGAGCTTCACTGCCGCCCGCGTGGCGCAGGGTATCGGCGGCGCGATGATGGTGCCGGTCGGGCGCCTCGTGGTGCTGCGAGCAACCGAAAAAGCCAATCTCATGCGCGCCATTGCCACCATCACATGGCCCGGCCTGGTGGCGCCGATCCTGGGGCCGCCGCTGGGCGGGTTCATCACCGAATATGCAAATTGGCGCTGGATCTTTCTGCTGAACCTGCCGCTCGGACTCATCGGCTTGGGACTGAGCTTCTGGCTGATCCCAAACCGCCGCGAGACGAACGGGCGGCCATTCGACTCGGTCGGGTTCGTTCTGAGCGGCACTGCCTGCGTAGCTGTGGTTTACGGGATGGAGTTGGTAGGACAGCGATCGGCGAACCTGCTCTGGGCAGCGTGCTCAATAGGAGTGGGAGTACTGCTGGCGATAGCGGCGGTGTGGCACATGCGGCGGGGGGAGCATCCGTTGCTCGATGTCGGCGCTGCACGCATCCAGACCTACGCCATGAGCATCCGGAGCGGCTCGCTGTTCCGTATTGTTATCCATACGGTTCCGTTTCTCCTGCCACTCATGTTCCAGGTCGGGTTCGGGCTGGACCCGTTCGCATCCGGCCTTCTGATTCTCGCGGTATTCTCGGGCAATCTCGCAATCAAGCCGGCGACATCGTTCATCCTGCGTCGCTTCGGATTTCGTACTGTGTTGATCGGCAACGGGCTGTTGATGGCCGGATCGCTCATGGGGTGCGCAATGCTGTGGCCCGACACGCCGGTCTGGGTGATCGCAATCGTGTTGTTCTGGGGCGGCGTATGCCGGTCGATGCAGTTCACCGCCCTCGCCACCCTGGCGTTTGCCGACATTTCCAAAGCGCGCATGTCGGGTGCCAACACCTTATCGAGCGTGGCGCAGCAACTGACGATGGGAATGGGGATCGCGGCGGGCGCTATGACGCTGCGCTTCGCCGGCATGTTGCACCCTGGGGATAACGGAGTCTCCGTGATGGATTTTCATGTGGCTTTCTTCATCATTGCCGCAACGGCATTGGTGGCTTTGCCCGAGGCATGGCGACTACCCGAGGACGCCGGTGCCAGCGTGAGCGGTCACATCGGCAAACGCCTAGCGACGACTTGATCCGTGCAGACACGCCAGCCTTCGCGACCAGTTCCTGCGCTCGGTCGAGCGTGGAAAGCAAAAGTGGGGTTCTCACTCCGTCGGTCTCATTGCGCGTC
This sequence comes from Rhodospirillales bacterium, assembly GCA_025350425.1. Taxonomy (GTDB): domain Bacteria; phylum Pseudomonadota; class Alphaproteobacteria; order Acetobacterales; family Acetobacteraceae; genus JANXTF01. Next base: position 3,161 of record JANXXW010000014.1, on the reverse strand, counting down.
GAGCTAGTTGACCCGCGCGAGCGCCTGTCCGCGCACCATGTCGGATAGCTTCTCCCCGATCATGATGCATGCAGCATTGGTGTTGCCCGAAACCAGCGTCGGCATGATTGAGGCGTCTGCCACACGTAGGCCCTGGAGCCCATGCACCCGCAACTCCGCATCCACGACGCTGTTCGAATCCTGACCCATGCGGCAGGTACCGACAGGGTGGTAGATGGTGCCGCCATAAGCGCGGGCGTAGTCGAGTAGTTCGTCATCGGACTGAACCTGCTCGCCGGGCAGATACTCGCTCTCGATGTAATGGCGCAGGACCGAGCGATCGGCGAGACGGCGGCTCATCTTCAAGCCATCGATCAAGGTGCGACAGTCAAGCTCGGTCGCGAGATAATTTGGATGGATCGCAGGTGCCGCCTGCGGATCGCGCGACTTGAGCAGGATTTCGCCGCGGCTTTCGGGGCGTAACTGGCACACGTTCTGGGTAAAGCCGGAGAAGGTATGCAACCCTTGCGCAGGGCGGTCGCTGCTGAACACGATGAAGTGGAACTGGATATCGGGCGAAACCAGACCCGGCCGGCTCCGCGCGAATATGCCGACCTGACCGGCGCTGGAGGTGAGCGGCCCGGTGCGGAAGAGCGCGTACTGCAACCCGACCTGAAGTTTCCGCAACGGGCTTTTCATGATGTCGTTGACCGTGATCGGATAACGGCAGCGATAGGCAAAGCGGGCCTGATAGTGGTCCTGCAGATTGGCACCCACGCCGGGAAGGTGGTGCAGCGGGTCGATACCGACGGATTGCAGGTGCTCGGCCGGCCCGATGCCGGACAACATCAGAAGCTGCGGCGAATTGACCGCGCCACCGCACAGAATAACCTCCCGTGTCGCCCGTACCGTGACGCGCTCACCACCGCGTTCGAACACCACGCCTGTCGCGCGACGACCGGCGAACAGGATGCGTTCGGCATGGGCTCGCGTCAGAATCCGCAGATTGGGACGCTTGGCGGCCGGGCGCAGGAATGCCACGGCGGCGGAGCATCGACGGCCTTTCCGGGCGGTGACGTGGTAATAACCGACGCCTTCCTGAACCGGGCCGTTGAAATCGTTGTTGCGCTTCAACCCGATCTCTTCGGCGGCCTGGATATACGCCTCGCACAACGGATGCCGCTCCGTGAGCGGCGACACGGCAAGCGGACCATCGGCCCCATGCAAAGTGTCCCCACCCTCGCGAAATCCCTCGGAGCGGCGGAAATACGGAAGCACATCGTCGAACGACCAGCCAGCGTTACCGAGTTGGCGCCAGTGGTCGAAATCTTCGGCCTGGCCACGAACGTAGAGTAGGCCGTTGATGCTGGAGGATCCGCCGAGGACCTTTCCTCGCGGCCAGAAGACCGCGCGGCCACCGAGGTTCGGATCCGGCTCGGTGTTGTAACACCAGTTCACCTTTGGATCGATGATGGTCTTGCCGTAGCCGATCGGGATATGAATCCACGGACTGCGGTCCTCGCCGCCCGCTTCCAGCAGCACCACGCTGACAGACGGGTCCTCGGTCAAGCGGGCCGCGACCACGCAGCCGGCCGATCCGGCGCCGACGACGATGTAATCCGCCTCGATCGTTTCCATCCTGCCCTCAAAGATTCGACTGAGCATGACGTGACCTATGGGTTTGTGCCACAGTCGATGTCAACCAAGTCAGGAGACGAAAATGCCAAAGATCGCCATCGTGGTGGAATTCCATGTGAAGCCTGGGATGTTTGCCGCGTTCGACGCGCACATCCGGGAGCACGCGGCGCTGACGCTGGAGACGGAGCCGGGTTGCGAGAGGTTCGACGTGCTGGTGCCGTTGACATCCGAAGGCGTGCCAGACGACAAGCGTGTGATGCTGTACGAGCTTTACAGCGATCAGGCGGCGTTCGACGCGCACCGGGCAGGAACGCGGATGCCGGGGATGGCCGAGCGGTCCGCGCCGCTACTCGACAAGCGGGTGTTGACGATTTGTCATACCGCTTGAACAGAAATCGAGAACGAGGAGACTTAACATGCTGAAATTCTATTACAGCCTTGCCCCGAACCCCATGAAGGTCGCGCTATTCTTGGAAGAAGCGGGACTGAAGTATGACGCCATTCCGGTGGACACCCGCAAGGGCGATCAATTCAAGCCTGCTTTCGTGGCACTTAACCCGAACAGCAAGGTGCCCTGCATCGTCGATGGTGATGCGGTGGTTTTCGACAGCAACGCGATCCTGCTCTACCTCGCCGAAAAGACTGGCCAGTTCCTGCCAGCGAACACGCCGGCGATGCGTGGTGAGTTGCTATCCTGGCTGATGTTCGTAGCTAGCGGTGTCGGCCCCTATTCCGGACAGGCCGTGCATTTCACGCATCACGCGCCAAAACCGAACGAGTACGCGGCAAAGCGCTATGCGTTCGAAGCGAAGCGACACTACGGTATCTTGGACGCCCGGCTTGCGAAGCACGCCTACATGGTGGGCGAGGCGTACACGATCGTGGACATGGCGGTTTGGGGCTGGGCGCGGATGGCGCCCTTCGTGCTCGGCGAGCAAGCCTGGGCCGAATTGCCGCACTTGAAGCGATTGACGGACGAGGTCAGCGCGCGTCCAGCGACGGCAAAGGCGTTGGCTCTTAAGGATCTCCACACGTTCAAGACGGAGATGGATGACGAGGCGCGGAGCAACATGTTCCGCCACACCGCAGCGGCGTGATCACCGGGTCTTTGTAGGAGTTGGCAACCAAGCACGGCGTCAGCGTAGGCGCCGTGCTTGGTTTAGAAAATCGTAGGCGGCGCGGTAACGCGTTGCCTCAGCCTGCAATATTGCCCGTCCGGCGTCAGATCCCGAGCATTTCGGCCGCTTCCGCCGGAGTGGCCACTTCCGCGCCGAGGGCTTCGACGATGATCTTGGCACGCTCGACCAAGGCGGCATTGCCGGGCGCGAGCACGCCCCGCGAGAGGTAAAGGTTGTCCTCCAAGCCGACGCGGGCATGGCCGCCGAGAATGACGGTCTGGGCGACCATGGGGAATTGCGCACGGGAGATGCCGAAAGCCGACCAGAGGGCGCCATCGGGAAGCAGGGACTTCATCGCCAACATACCCTCCACCGTGGCAGGCGCGCCGTAGGCGATACCGAGACACAACTGGAGCAGCGGCTTGC
>JANXXW010000005.1 GCA_025350425.1 Rhodospirillales bacterium | reverse complement strand
GCCTGACCGATGCGATGAAGGATGTGGCAAAACTCTGGGAGTCCGGCGGCCGCGCGCCAGTCCGATTCAACTTTGGATCGAGTTCCACCCTGGCACGCCAGCTCGAGCAGGGTGCGCCCGGCAATTTGTTCGCATCGGCAGATACGCAATGGATGGACTATGCCCAGCAGCGCGACCTCATACTGCCCGACACCCGCCGGAACCTGCTCGGCAACAAACTGGTTCTGGTGATGGCAAAAAGCGCCGCCCATCCCGTGACGATCGTGCCGGGTTTCGACCTCGGCGCCATCCTGGGGGCGGGTGGCCGGCTGGCGGTCGGTGACCCATCCAATGTCCCCGCCGGCATCTACGCCCAACAGGCGTTGAGCAGGCTGGGCGTGTGGCAGGCGATCCAGTCCCGGCTCGCGCCGGCCGAGAACGTGCGGAGCGCGTTGTTGCTGGTCGAGCGGGGCGAGGCGCCGGCTGGGATCGTGTACGAGACGGACGTGGCCGTCAGTCCCGCTCTCGCTGTCGTGGGCGTGTTCCCGGAGAGCTCGCACGATCCCATCTTGTATCCGTTCGCGATCACCCGCTCTGGCCAGACGCCAGAGGCGCGGGCCTTCCTTGCCTTCCTCACCACCCCGGCCAGCGAGGCCGCTTTCAGGCAACGCGGGTTCAGCGTAGCCCCGCGCTGACGCGGTGGATTGGCCGGGACAATATCTCACGCCGGACGAGTGGGTGGCGGTACGGCTGACCCTTGGGGTCGCGGCCCGCAGCGTCGGCTTTGGCCTGCCGGTGGCCGTGTTAACCGCTCTGCTGCTGTCCGGCAGGCGCTTTCCCGGGCGGGCCTTGGTAGATGCCTTGGTTCATCTTCCGCTGGTGGTGCCGCCGGTCGTGACGGGATGGCTGCTGCTGCTGGTGTTCGGCCTGCACGGCCCCGTCGGCGCTTGGCTACAAGGGACATTCGGCATCCGCTTGGCGTTCACCACCGCAGGCGCCAGCCTCGCCTGTGCCGTGATGAGCTTCCCGCTCATGGTCCGCGCCGTGCGCCTGTCGCTGGATGCCGTGGACCAAGGTCTGCACGACGCTGCGCGTACGCTCGGCGCGGGACCGGTGGATCGGCTGTTCTCGATTACCCTGCCCCTGGCGGCTCCCGGCATCGTAGTGGGCGCGCTGGTGGGCTTCGCCGCCAGCCTGGGCGAGTTCGGGGCGGTCATCACCTTCGCCGCCAATATTCCCGGAGAGACCCAGACCTTGCCGCTGGCGATCTACTCGGCGCTGCAAAGCCCCGGCGGCGAGGCGACGGCGGCGAGGCTTTCCTTGGTGTCCGTGGCTTTCGCCGTGGTCGGTCTGCTAGCTGCCGATTTCGCCGACCGTCGCCTCCGCCTTCGTCTTGCCGCATGATTTCTGTCGCGGTCCGGCACAACTTTTCGGGCTTTACGCTGGACGCGGCATTCGAACTCCCGGCTTCCGGCATCACCGTGTTGTTCGGCCCTTCCGGCTGCGGCAAATCCACCCTGATCTCGGCGATCGCGGGGCTGTTGAGGCCCGATTCGGGTCGTATCGCGATCGACGGAATTCCACTGTGCGATGTCACGGCCCGCATCTTCGTGCCTGTCGAGCGCCGCCGCGTTGGCCTCGTGTTCCAGGATTCGCGCCTGTTCCCGCATCTTTCGGTGCTTGGCAACCTGCACTACGGCCTGAAGCGCGCACCTCCTGGTCCGATGGCCCCCGCTGGGATCATTGACCTTCTTGGCCTCGCCCCGCTGCTGGATCGCCGGCCGCACGCCCTGTCCGGCGGCGAACGTCAGCGCGTGGCCATCGGGCGTGCCTTACTGTCGCAGCCCCGCCTTCTGCTGATGGATGAGCCCCTGGCTAGCCTCGATGTCACGCTGAAAGCCGAGATTATGCCGTTTCTCGCCCGCTTGCGGTCCGAAATGGCGTTGCCGATCGTGTATGTCACGCATGCCATGGACGAGGTTTCGCGTCTTGCGGACACGGTCGTACTGATGAATCAGGGCCGTGTCCTGTTCAGCGGCCCATTATCCGAAGCCGCGTCGCGGGGCGATTTGCCACTCGCCCAGCGCGACGATGCCGCCGCGATCCTGACGATGGTGGTCGCCGAACACGACGAAACGCGTCGGCTTACGCGCCTGAACGGTGCGGGAGTAACCCTGCTCGTGCCGAAAATCCCGCTTTCCCCGCAGGGGGCGGTGCGCGTCCGGGTGCCGGCGCGCGAGGTTATTCTGGCCACAGCCGTACCCGAATCCATCAGCCTCCATAACATTATAACAACACGGGTTCGCGCTATCTCCGAGGATACCGAACATCATGCCGCGCTGGTGGAATTGGTCGCTGGTGACGCGGTGCTGCTCGCCCGCGTGACACCCGATGCCGTCGCCCGGCTTCAGCTTGCGCCGGGCGTGCCGGTGCTGGCGCTCATCAAGTCGATGGCGATCGAGGTGCTCTGACCGCGCGCGCTGGTGCTGCCGTGTCGCCCAGGATCATCTCGCGGATGCGCGCCGGATCGGTCTGATCCATCACCAATCGCGCGAAACGCGTGCAATCATCCCCGCTCAGCCCGCGCACCGCCTGCTTCACCCGCGGCACGGCAGAGGCGTTCATGCTGAAGCTCCGCAACCCCAACCCCAGCAGCAGCGAGGTGAGCTTGGGATTGCCCGCCATCTCTCCGCATACCGAAACCGGCATCCTCACCCGCAACGCCGCTTCGGTCGCGAATTGCACCAGGCGCAGCACCGCAGGGTGCAGCGGGTCATACAGATGCGCCACATCGCTCTCGCCGCGATCCACCGCCAGCGTGTACATCGAGAGGTCGTTGGTACCGATCGCGAAGAAGTCCGCCTCCAGGGCCAGCGCATCGGCTGACAGTGCGGCGCCTGGGGTCTCGATCATGATCCCCATCGGTGGCAGTAGATCGGGCAGCTTTTCCCCCCGCCGCCGCAGCCGCCGCGCCACCCGCTCGTAGACCTCCCGCGCAGCCTTCACCTCCGCAAGGCTGGTGACCATGGGCAGCAGGACACGTACCGGCCCCGCCGCCGCTGCCCGCAGGATCGCTGCCAGTTGCGTCTCGAACAGCGCCGTCTCACGTAGCAGCAGTCGTATGCCGCGCAGGCCCAACGCGGGATTCTGATCGCCCACCTCCGGCACGATCCCCGCGGTCACCAGCGCCTCGATCTCCTTCTCCGCGCCCCAATCGAGCACTCGGATGGTCACGGGATCGCCGCCCATGGCTTCCACCACGCCGCGATACGTCTCGGTCTGTTCGGCCTCGCTCGGAAGTGTTTCGCGGTTCATGAACATGAATTCACTGCGGAGCAGCCCGATGCCGGTGCAGCCGGATTGGGCGATCATCGGCAATTCGGCCGGTATCTCAAGGTTGGCCTGCAACTCCACGGCCTTGCCGTCTGAGGTCACTGACTCCAGTCGCCGGTACTTCGCCAGGCGCTGCAATTCGCGCGCGAACGCTGTAACCTTCTTTCGCGCCGCCGCCAGGGTCGCAGGTGTCGGGTCGATCGCGACCGTTCCGGCCGAGCCGTCGATAATCACCGAATGCCCCACCAGCGCCGCCTGTGACAGGCCAGCCACCCCCAGCACGGCCGGCAGTCCGAGCGCCCGGAGCAGGATCGCGGTATGCCCGTCCGATCCGCCCTCGTCGGTGGCGACCCCTGCCACGCGCGACGGATCGAGCAGCGCCGCGTCTGCCGGGCGCACGTTCTCGCACACCAGCACCGCCCCGTCCGGCAGCCCGGCGAAACTGCGGAACGGCGCCCGCGTCAGATTTCGCACCAGCCGCCGGCCGATCTCGCGTACCTCTTCGGCTCGCCGCTGCTGGCCCAAACGGTCCTCCGGGTCGACCGGCAGCGCGAGGAAGGCGGTTGCCAGCGCGTCAGTTTCTGCCATCACCGCGGCCTCGGCAGAGCGAAGCTTCTCGGCGATCCGGCTTTTTACCCCGCGTAGCAGCCGCGACGGGCCGAGCATCTGGAGGTAGGCGTCGAGTAACGGGGCGATCTCGCCCTGGCTATCTTCCGGAAGCACAGCCAGGCGCGCCCGCAACTTGGTCAGTTGTTTGCGCGACTGCGCCACCGCCGCGTCGAAACGCCCCGTCTCGGTAGCTACATCCCCGGCCGCGATCTCGTGGCGGGTCACCAGGGCCGGCGGTTCTGCGGCTCCAAACACCGGCCCGATGGCGATGCCCGCCGAGACCGGGATCCCGACCAGGATACGCTCCTTCGCGTCCTTGGGGCGCGGACTATTCCTGCTCATTGAAGCCGGCCTCGACCAGTGCCGCCAAGGCCTCGATGGCCTCCTTGGCGTCCCAGCCTTCCGCGCGCAGTTCAATCGGCGAACCGAGGCCTGCCCCCAGCATCATCAATCCCATGATGGATCGCGACGACACGGCCTGACCGTCCTTGACCACATCCACTGCAGCGCCGAAGCGCTCGGCCAGGGTCACAAACTTCGCCGCCGCTCGGGCATGAAGGCCGCGCCGGTTGCAGATGACCAGGTGGCGCACCAAAACCGGTTCGGATGGATCTCCTCCGGCGCCGACGCGCTGTTCCGGCTCGTCGATCATCGTCTGTGGGAAGTCAGCCGCTCGTGCCGTTGAGCTTGGTCACGACAAGGCGCGGTCCGAGCAGCGTCGGCTCAGGATGTAACGCCTCAATCCCGCGACCATGCGGCATCACCGCCGAGGCGCAAGCGATGTATTTCCGCCCCGCCGTCTGCGCGCAGTCTACCGCGTCGGCCAGCGGCCGGTGCGAGCGCACTTTCGCCAGCTTGACCAGCATCGGCAAATTGACCCCGGCGATCACCTCGACCCCCGGCCGGTCCATCTGCGAGATCGCCAAGTTGCTCGGCGTCCCCCCGAACATATCGGTGAGCAGCACGACGCCATCGCCGCTATCCACGTCTTGGATACGGCTATGAATCTCGTCGCGACGAGCCTCGATGTCGTCGTCGGCGCCGATGCAAACGGTCGCGACCTGACGTTGCGCGCCAACGACGTGCTCCATCGCCAACCGCAATTCATCCGCGAGACGGCCATGGGTGACCAGAACTAGACCGATCATGTGTGGTCTCAGGCCTCCTGCGCCTGAATTGGAGAGTCCGACATACGACCTGAAGCGTCGCTGCCATCCTGCCGAGAAAACTTGCTATCACGTCCCAGTTCGCGATGTGTCGTCGCAACCCGCCAGCCAGTGTCCGCCAAGCTTTTAGCCAAGAATTCAACGATCCGAACCGATCTGTGCCGGCCGCCGGTGCATCCAATCGCGATGGTAGCGTATTTCTTGCCCTCTTGTCGGAAGCGAGGCAAGAGCAGCCCTAGAAGGGCGAGCACCTGGGCGACGAACTCCGGGTAGTCGGGGTCGGCTTCGACATACGCCGCGACACGCGCGTCCAGACCCGTCAAAGCTTTCAATTCTGTAACATAGTGCGGGTTTCGGAGAAAACGAGCGTCGAATACCATGTCCGCCTCGCGCGGCAGGCCGCGCGGGAACGCAAATGAGATCAGGCCCACCGACAGGGCTGTGGCGCCTTCGGACCCCCCCTCCGGCGCGAACCGGCGTTCGATAAGCTGCCGCAGTTCCGGGATAGGCAACTCAGACGTATCGACCAAGAGATCGGCAACCTCCCGAAGCGGGGCGGTCAGCGCCTGTTCGGCCTGGATGCCGTCGATCACCCAGCCGCTCGGTGAAAGCGGATGCCGCCTTCGGGTTTCGGTGTAGCGCCGAAGCAGCACCGTCTCGTCGGCCGACGCGAACACTACCTCCAGCCGCAACGCGGGATTGCCCCGCAACCGCCCCACCGTGGCCAGTAAGCTCGCCACATCGAAGCCCCGCGTGCGTGCGTCCACCCCGATCGCGATGCGTCCATTTCGCCCGGCCGGCTCGACCCGATCGACCAGTCCCTCGATCAGCGTGAGGGGTGGGTTGTCGATCGCCTCGTATCCGATGTCCTCCAGCGCCCGCAGGATGGACGCCTTCCCGGCGCCCGACTGCCCGGTGACGAGCACCACGCGGCTGCGGTCGCTCATGTGGCGAACGCCCCCACGACTTGGTGTGTCCGGCCCAGGGCGCAGTCGAGCGCCAGGGTCAGCCGCTGCGGCGCGGAGGTGGCGGTTGCATCGAGGGCGATGAGCGGCACGCCCGGCGAGTACCAGCCAGGCAACGGCAGACGTTCCGGAGTGCTTCCAAGGTCGACCGCCAGGGCGATCCTGGCACAGGCGACGTGCGGCAGCCGAAAAATGCCCAGGCCGCGCACCTCCAGCAACCCGGCCAACGCGGATGGCGCGCAGGCCACCCCGTCCACGATGTCCACCCGGTCGTCGGCCACGAGCATATATCCGCGATCCAGCAGCCGAAGCAGCAGGTCGGATTTCCCGCTTCCGGAGGGCCCGATCAGCAGGACCCCGGCCCCGTCGCGGGCGGCACAGCTTCCATGAACCTGCATGATGCAGTGAATGTGAGGCTTCGGGGCAGCCAACGAAAGCCCTGATTTGAGGACCCGGCGCCCGTCCGCGACCGGTTCGGTTGATTATCAAAATTGTGCCATTTCTGCATCGTTACCGACGGCCACGCGGGATCATTCGTCACCTCACGGATAAGGCGACGAGCATGAAGCCGTAGGCCGCCCCAAACTCAGGCCACCACGCGCGTCACCTTGCCGCCCTCCTTGCTCGAAGCCCCCAGGATATGCCCGAGCGGCATCAACGACTGCACGCGGTCGCATACGATCTTGGCGATTGCCAGCAGCGGCACCGCCAGCAGCGCGCCCGGCACGCCCCATAACCAGTCCCAGAAGAATAGCGCCATGATCACCAGCACCGGATTGAGCGTGAAGCGCTTGGCCAGCAGCATCGGCGTTACCGTCTCGCCCTCGATGATGTGGTACACTAGGTATGCCGCCGGTGGGGCCAGGGCCCACAGAATATTGGGCGAACTGAACAGTCCCACCCCAAAAAAGATTGCGATGCCGGTCACAGGGCCGAGGATCGGGATGTAGTTCAGCAGGAAGGCTACCACGCCCCATAGCAGTGGGTCCGGCATCCCCATCGCCCACATCGTCAGACCGTTCGCGATACCCACCAGCAGGTTCATGATGGTGATGGTCACCAGGTATCCCGAGACGTTGCGTTCGATCTCGCTGGCGATAGCCACCGCGCGCCGCTTGTCGCCGAAGGTCGGTAGGATTTCGATGAAACCGCGCAGGAGGCTGTCACCGGCCGTCAGCAGGAAGAACAGCACGACCACCAGCGTCAGTATCTGCCCGAGGGCTGCCCGCGTGCCCTTCAGCACCGTCAGGCCGACGCCGCCGAGGTCTGCCGTCGATTTTCCGGAACCTTGCGGGGCGGGCTGCGGCTGGCCTTCTCCCGGCGCCTGCTGCATCAGGTGGGTCAACTCGTCCATGCCATGACGCACGAACTCGACCGGCTCGGACAGGAAACTCAGCCGTTTCTGCAACTCCGGCAGGGCCTGCGGCGCCTTGGCGATCCAGCCGCTCGCCGGCACCGAGATCGTGAACCCGATGCCGCCGATCCCCGCCAGCAACAGCAGGAGCAGGATCAACGAGGTCAACGGCGCCGGGATATGCAGCCGGACATGCAGCAGCCGCTTGGCAGGCTGGAGCAGCAGGTTCAACACCGCCGCGAGTAGAAACGGCAGCACGATCTCAGCAGCAAAGTATAGGGTGTAGAACACCGCGAGCACAGTCAATATGATCAGGCATGCGGCACGCGGCTCGAAGTTAGCGTTCGCCATCTCCTCCTGAACGAGTTGTTTGCGTTCTTCGTCGGACATGGTCTTTGGATCGGAATTTGGCATGTGGGTGCAACGTGGCGCTGTCCAGGATGTTGCGCGCCATGCGTGGACAGGTCACGGGTGTCGACGACGTGGGATGGCCAAATCTTCGGGTACGCTGCTGAATTGAAATTGACGGTGTATCGCGGGGACGGTTACCATCTGGCCGCTATCGTACAAAAGCCGCGAAGCCAAGGGACCGGAAATGAACGAGGCAGGGGCCTGCCGTTTGTCGCGCGCCTGATGTTGCGCCCATGGCGTTTGCCGGCGCGCTTTATCCTGGAGCCGCTTGCCCAGCGGTGGAGGCGCGCCTGACCTTGGCCGAACCCACGCCGCGGCTGGAGATGCGCGGTATTTCCAAGACCTTCCCCGGCGTCAAGGCGCTGGATGGTGTCAGCCTCAAGGCCTGGGGCGGCGAGGTGCTTGCGCTGATGGGCGAGAACGGCGCCGGAAAATCGACGCTGATGAAGGTGCTTTCGGGCGCCTACCAGGCCGATGCCGGTGGCCAAATGCTGATCGACGGCCAGCCTGTCGCCATCGCGGACCCGATCGCGGCCAAGCGGCATGGCATCGCGATCATCTACCAGGAGTTGGCGCTCGCTCCGAACCTGACGGTGGCGGAGAACATCTACCTGGGCGCCGAGCCGTCCTCAGGCGGGCGGATCGACCGGCGCGCCATGCGGGAGGGTTGCCGCCCGGTGCTGGAGCGGCTGGGCGCACCGTTCGGGCCAGATACCCCGGTCGGTGGCTTGTCCATCGCCGAGCAGCAACTGGTTGAGATCGCCCGTGCCCTGCACGCGAAATCCAAGATCCTGGTGTTGGACGAACCCACCACCGCCCTGTCCTCGCGCGAGACGGACCGCCTGTTCGCCCTGGTACGCACGCTCCGGGCGGACGGCATCGCGCTTATCTATATCAGCCACCGCATGGCGGAGGTGTATGAGTTGGCGGACCGCGTAACCGTGCTGCGCGACGGCGGCTATGTCGGCACGTTGACCCGCGATGCGCTGAGCGCCGAGGCGCTGGTCAAGATGATGGTCGGGCGCGACCTGTCGTCGTTCTACACCAAAACGCACGATCCGCATGGCAGTCGCGGCCCGGTGGTCCTGGAGGTGAAGGGCATGACCGACGGCGGCCGCAGGGTCCGCCCGTGTAGTTTCCAATTGCACGCCGGCGAGGTGCTGGGCATTGCCGGGCTGGTCGGTTCGGGCCGGACGGAACTGGCGCGCCTGATCTACGGCGCGGACCCCAATACGGCGGGAACCGTGGTGCTGGACGGCAAGGAACTGCGGATCGAAAGCCCGGGCGACGCGCTCGACGCGGGCCTCGCGTATTTGACGGAGGATCGCAAGGCGCTGGGCCTGTTCCTCGACCTGTCCTGCGCCGTCAACATCAATATGGGCGTCATCGGGCGCGATGCCGGCCGGGCCGGCGTGCTGAATCGGGCCGCCGGCCGCCGGCGAGCGGCGCAGGCGTTCGCGGCCTTGCGGATCCGTGCGCCCAGCCCGGAAGTGACGGTCGGCAGCCTGTCCGGCGGCAACCAGCAGAAGGTGCTGCTGTCGCGCTGGCTGGAGATCGGTCCGCGCGTGCTGATCCTGGACGAGCCGACGCGCGGCGTGGACATTGGCGCCAAGTCGGAGATCTACCGCATCATCGACGAATTGGCGCGCCGCAACATCGGCGTGGTCGTCATCAGCAGCGAACTGCCGGAGATCATCGGCATATGCGACCGCGTACTGGTGATGCGCGAGGGCGGCATCGCCGGAGAGGTCGGCGGCCCCCGCGGCGCGCCGATCACCCAGGAAAGTATCATGAGCCTTGGCGCTGGCATGGCCGCCTAGCCAGGCCAGACTTCAATCAGGCGCCGCTCGCCAACGGAGACGGCGCGCACTCAAGAAAAAAGGAACAGGGACGATGTCCGCCAGCAATACCCCCGCGGCCCTGCCCCCAAGCCAGGCCGGGCTTTCCGCCCGCCAGGTAAGGGTACGCGTCCTGCTGCAATCGCTCGGCATGTTGCCCGTGCTGTTCCTGCTGGCGATCGCCTTTCACTACATGGGCGACCACCGATTCCTCACCTCGCAGAACCTCTCGATCGTGGCGCAGCAGGCGTCCATCAACACCGTGCTGGGCGCCGGGATGACCTTCGTCATCCTGACCGGCGGCATCGACCTGTCGGTCGGCAGCATGTTGGCGGCGTCGGCCATGGCGGCGCTGATCTTCTCGCTGATCCCAGGGTGGGGATTGCTGGGAGTGCCGGCGGCACTGATCACCGGGCTGTTCTTTGGCCTGCTCAACGGCGTGCTGATCGCCTACGGCAAGCTGCCGCCCTTCATCGTGACGCTGGGATCGCTCACTGCCGTGCGCGGCTTGGCGCGCCTGATGGGCGACGACACCACGGTGTTCAATCCTGACCTGCCATTCGCCTTCGTCGGCAACGCCACCATCCCCGTGGCGCCTGGCATCGGCATTCCCGTGCTGGCGATTATCGCGCTCGTGATCATCCTGCTGTCCTGGTACGTGCTGCGCCGCACCGTGCTCGGCGTCTGGATCTATGCCGTGGGCGGCAACCCGGCAGCGGCCCGGCTGTCCGGCATCAAGGTCGGGCGCATCCTGTTGTTCGTCTATGCCACCTCCGGCCTGTTGGCCGGGCTGGGCGGCGTCATGTCCGCCGCCCGGCTGTATGCCGCCAACGGCCTGCAACTGGGGCAAAGCTACGAGCTGGACGCCATCGCCGCCGTCATCCTGGGCGGCACCAGCTTCGTCGGCGGCATCGGCTCCATCTGGGGCACGCTGATCGGGGCGCTCATCATTGCCGTGCTGTCCAACGGGCTGACGCTGGTGGGCGTGTCGGACATTTGGCAGTTCATCATCAAGGGATTGGTCATCATCGGCGCCGTGGCGCTCGATCGCGTCCGTTTGCAGGGCAGTGCCCGCACCTGACGCGCATCGGCGTATACGCAAGGTGTTCGCGGCACGGCGTCTTGGC
>JANXXW010000002.1 GCA_025350425.1 Rhodospirillales bacterium | reverse complement strand
CGGCGCCAGCCCCGGCAGCACCCCGTCCAGGAACCGCGTTCCCTCGGTGAGCGCGATTACCAGCACGGCGCCCAGCATGGCCCCACGCATTGTGCCGGTGCCGCCCGCCGTCAGCGCCAGCACCACGTAAATCGTGATCAGCGGCTGGAACGCGTCGGGCGCCACGTAGCCGTTGAAATGCGCGTACAGCGCCCCTGCGAAGCCCAGCACGGCGGCCCCGATCGCGAACGCGCGCACCTTGAACGCCAGCACGGGCTTGCCGGCGACCGCCGCAACCATCTCATCCTCGCGGATCGCCCGCAGCACTCGCCCGAACGGCGAGCGCGACAGGCGGCCCAGCCCAAACGCCACCACCAGCACTACGCCCCAGATCAAGGTCGCGAACGCGGCGTTGAACGCCAGCGGCGACAATACGCCCCGGAACGGTCCGGGAATGGCCGAAATGCCGTCCGTGCCGCCGGTCAGCCATATTTCGTTGGACGCCACCAGGCGCACGATCTCGGCGAATCCCAGCGTCACGATCGCGAGGTAGTCGCCCTTCAGCCGCGCCGTCACCACGGCCAACGCCGCGCCTGCGACACATCCCGCCATCCCGGCGGCGCCCCAGCCCACCACCATGGGCAAATGCAGCTTCACGGTCAGCAGTGCCGAGGTGTAGGCCCCGATGGCGAAAAACCCGACCAAGCCGAGGTTGATCATCCCCGCCAGGCCCCAGATCACGTTCAGCCCCAGCGCCATCAGCGCATAGAACCCGGCGAACACGGCCATCGCCAGCAGATAGCTTGCCATTAATACGCGCGCTCCCCGAGCAACCCACGCGGCCGGAACGACAGCACCACGAGAATCGCGACGAACCCCACCGCGGTCCGGTATGCCGGGTCCAGCACCACCAGCGAAAGCTCCTCGCCGACCCCCACCACGAACGCGCCAGCAACAGCGCCAGGGATGCTGCCCAACCCGCCCACCACAGCCGCCGCGAACACCGAGAGCATGACGCGGAATCCCGTCAATGGATCGATCGACGTGTCGAGCCCGATCAGCATCCCTCCGAACCCCGCCAGCCCCATTCCGGTGAATACCGCGATGCGCGCCACGGTGTTGGCGTCGATGCCTTTCAGCGACGCCAACACCGGATTATCCGCCACAGCGCGCATCATCTTGCCGGTTCGCGTGAACGCCAGGAACAGGAACAGCGCAGCCATCGCCACCAGCGCCGCTGCCGCGTTCTCCACCTGCTGCGGCCCGATCCGCAGGCCGGCGATCCGCCAGTCCCGCAGCACCGGCAGATCGTAGCCGAGAAGGTCGTTGCCGAACGCGAAACGCACGATGTTCTCCAGCACGATCGTGAGGGCCACGGACGCGATCGCCAGCGTCAGCGGCCCCGACGCGCGCAGCCTTCGCAACGCGATCTCATCGCTGGCCACTCCGAACATTCCGGCCGTAAGGAACGCGACCAACAGGCCCGCGGCCAGCGGCAACCCGAACCACACATTGGCGACGTAGCCACCATAGGCGCCGATGGTGGCGAGACTGGCGACCGCGAAGTTCGGGAACCGCAGCACGGCGTAGATCGTGGTGAACCCGATGGCGGGCACCGCGAGCAGCGTGCCCGCGAGCAGTCCGTTCAGCAGCAGTTGCAGAAGGTCGGTCACGCCCACCGCCAGGCGGCGGCTCGGGATGAAGAAATCACGAGATACTCAGCAACCGGTACTTACCCTTCTCCGCCACCTCGAATCGGAACTTGCAATCCACGATGTCGCCCAGCGCGGTGAACTTGCATGGACCGGACGCTCCCTCGTAATTCACCGCCTTCCCATCCGCCAGAAGCTTCAATCCCTCCACCGCGCTCCCCACCTTCGTGCCGCTCGCATCTCCGACCGAGCGAATGGAGTCATGGATCGCGGTCCCGCTAACTGCGCGCGCCTTGGCAATCGACAGCGCGATAAGCGAGATGTGGTCATACACCTGGGACGAATACGGATCGGGATTGGCGCCGAGTATCTGCTTCACCCGCGCGTGGGCGGGGCTCCCGAGATCGGGCGACGGCGCGAAGCTGATCAGCCCCTCGACGGTATCGGCGGGCAGATTCTCCAGCAATTTCGGCGTCGCCGCATAGCCGAACGTGTATTTCTTGCCTTCGTATCCCGCGCGGTAAAGCTCGCGCAGCAACACGGTGATGTCGGGCGTGTAGCTGTTGAGGAACAGCGCGTCGGGCTTGGTCTTGAGCGCCTGATCGACCTCCGAGCGGAACGACGTCTTGGAGGCGTCGTACACCACATCGCCCAACGACTGCGCGCCACCCGCGACCAGCACCTCGGACAGACGGTTGTAGCTGTCTACTGCGAACGGCGTTTGCGCCGACAGGCCGAATACCTTCGTTACTTTATCGTCCAGCATGAACTTCGCCAGCCTGCCCGTTTGCAGGTAGGTGTTCGGCTGCGTGCGAATGATGTAGCCCTGATGCGGCAACTTCGTGATGCTGTCGGCGCCGGACACGGTGAACAGCATCACCTTGTTCTCCCAGCACAACGGCGCGACAGCCGTGGTGACGGCACTCGCCCAAGTGCCCGCGATGGCATCCACCTTGTTCACGTCGATCAGCTTGCGCGCGGCACGCACGCCCGAATCCGGGTTGGTCTCGTCATCGGCCGACACCAACTCGATCTTACGCCCCAGCACGCCGCCAGCCGCGTTGATCTCGTCCACCACAGCGCGCGCCACCTTCACCATGCCCGGCCCGAACGATCCGCCCGCACCCGTCTGCGGGGTGAGCGTGCCGATCATAATGGGTTCGGAGGTCTGCGCGCGTGCGAACGGTGCCAGGAAAGGCATCGCCAGTACGCCCAGCATCGCCTGCCGGCGGCTTGGGGTCAGGGTCAGGGTCATCTGGCAGCTCCTGTTGCTCGTGTTCGTTCCAGTATCGTCATGCCCTGGCTTGGCCTGCGTATCCACGACTTTCGTCGTGGATACGCAGGCCAAGCCATACGGGTCAGCCACCCAGGAACATCCGCCGCACTTCGGGATCGTCGGCCATCTGCCGCGCCGGACCCACACGCGCCGTGCGTCCGTCCACCAGCACCACGCCCCGGTCCGCAATCGCCAAAGCCTCGCGCGCGTTCTGCTCCACC
>JANXXW010000548.1 GCA_025350425.1 Rhodospirillales bacterium | reverse complement strand
CGCAGCCAGCGCTCCCGCTCCGGCCACCGCTCCGGGGCCGTAACGCGGCACCCTCTCAGTTCAATGCGGGCTGCTTCTCGTCGAACACATCATGCGCCAGGTGCAACAGGCTCTCGGCAGTAGCGGAGTACCCGGCGCGGTCGGCTTCTTGCGCCAGCGTGATCAGGCGGTCGGACATGACAAGCACACTGGCGGCCGGCAGAAAGTTTGTCGTCGATGCAAAACAAGTCAGCTGGGTCATCGGAGTTTTCCTTGGCTCGACTGAAGGGAGGCGGCGTTTCTTTGCCGCAGCCAATTCAGCACCCTCAAGGTTTCGGAAAGGTTAACGCCGGGCGGAAAGCGCATGGACCCTTAACGCCGACGCAAGATTTCCAGCAGTCCCGCCCTCCTGCCCGCGCGCCGCGTCGATTTCCGCCACCAGCGCCACCAACGTTCGCCCGCCCGCGCTCGCGACACTGGACAGCGCATCCCAAAACTCCGGCTCCAGCGCCACGCTCGTGCGATGGCCTGCCAGCGAGAAGCTGCGCTTGACCAGCCCCGCCACTATCCGCCCGCGAGTGAGGCGCCCGGCGCCACCATGTCCTCTGGTCGCACCCATCGGTCGAAATCGTCGCCCGACACGAATCCCAGCCGCTCCGCTGCGTCGCGCAACGTGATGTTCTCGGCCAGTGCCGTCTTGCCGATCTTCACTGCCTTGTCGTAGCCGATATGCGGGTTCAACGCCGTCACCAGCATCAGCGAGCGCGCCAGGTTATGCGCGATCCGCTCCCGGTTGGGTTCCAGTCTATCCACCATGTTGGCCGCAAAACTGGCCGCCACGTCGGTGAGCAGCCGCGCAGATTGCAGCACGTTATGAATGATCAGCGGCTTGAACACGTTGAGTTCCAGGAAGCTCTGCGCAGCGCCGATGGTGATCGCCACGTGGTTGCCCATCACCTGCGCGCAAACCATCGTCAGCGCCTCGGACTGCGTCGGGTTGGTCTTGCCCGGCATGATCGAGGAGGACAGCCCGTCCGCCGGCACGATCAGTTCCGAAAGGCCAGAGCGGGGGCCAGATCCGAGCAGCCGGATGTCGTTGCCCAGCTTGTTCAGCGACACCGCGACAGTGTTCAGCACCCCCGAAAGCTCTACGAACGCGTCATGCGCGCCCATACCCTCGAACTTGTTCGGGTTTGCCGTGAACTCCTGCCCGGTCAGTTCACTCAGCCGCGCGCAGAACACGCGGTCGAAGTCGATGTGGCTGTTGAGGCCGGTGCCAACCGCGGTCCCGCCCTGCGGCACGCTCCGCAGCCGGGGCAACGCGCCCTCGACGCGGGCGATACCCAGTTCGGCCTGCCGTGCCCACGCGCCAAACTCCTGGCCCAACGTCATCGGCACCGCATCCATCATGTGCGTACGGCCAACCTTCACGATTGCCGCCCACTCCTCCGATCGGCGGGCCAGCGCCGCGTGCAGCGTGCCGAGCGCTGGGATCAGCCCCAGCACCGCCTCCACCGCCGCAATGTGCATCATGGTCGGAAAGCTGTCGTTGGAGGACTGCCCGCGATTGACGTGGTCATTGGGATGCACGGGATCGCGCGATCCACGCACCCGCCCGAACGCCTCGTTGGCGTAGTTGGAAATGACCTCGTTGGCGTTCATGTTCGTCTGCGTGCCAGACCCCGTCTGCCACACCGGCAACGGAAACTCCGCGTCCATCCGTCCCGCCGCGATCTCGGCTGCAGCAGTGGCGATTGCGTCGGCCAGATCGGGCGGTAATTCGCCCAGGTCCCGGTTGGCCAACGCCGCCGCCTGCTTCTGCAATCCCACAGCGCGGATCAGGATCGGCGGGAATTTCTCCACCCCGATCTGGAACAGCAGGCGCGCGCGCTCCGTCTGCGGCCCCCAGTAGCGGTCGGCGTCGATCTCGATCGTGCCGAGCGAGTCTGTTTCCGTGCGTGTCATGGGAAACCTCCAACGCGTAAACGCGCCGCCGCCCAACCGGCTGCCTCGGAAACGACGGGATCGGGATCGCCGCACAACCGCTCCGCATCCGCGAGCAACGCCGTATCGCCGGAGTTGCCAATAGCGATCAGCACGTTGCGCACGAACCTTTCCCGCCCGATCCGCTTGATCGGCGAGCCCACGAACCGCGCCCGAAACCCGGCATCGTCGAGCCCAGCCAACTCAGCCAAGCTCGGCGCCACCAGATCCTCCCGCGCCCGCAGCTTCGCCTCCCGCCCCGCCTGCGCGAACCGGTTCCACGGACACGCCGCCAGGCAGTCGTCACAGCCATAGACGCGGTTGCCCATCGCCGCCCGGAACTCGACGGGGATCGGCCCGCGATGCTCGATGGTGAGATACGAGATGCACCGCGTGGCATCCAGCTTGTA
>JANXXW010000535.1 GCA_025350425.1 Rhodospirillales bacterium | reverse complement strand
CGCCCGCGCCCTGCTCGGGAGCGCCGTCCTGGTGGTCGGAGGCCGCCGTCACCTGGCGCTGGCCGACGCGCTCATCACCGGTGAGCGCATGGCGTGGCCAAGCCCGATCGCTGCCGCACTGCCGCGCATTCTGGCAGGCCGCCCAGCGCCCGTCGTTGTGCTCGCCTCGGGAGATCCGTTCTGTTTCGGAGTCGGTCCCATGCTGGCCAACGCGGCGCCGGAGTTCCTGTGCATGCCGGCGCCGTCGTCCCTGAGCCTCGCCTGCGCCCGACTCGGCTGGCCGCTGCAGGAGATCGCGGTGATCTCGTTCTGCGGCCGGCCGATCGCGCCGTTGGTGCCGCTGTTGCACGCCGGTGCCCGCGTGCTCGCGCTTTCCGCCGACGCCGCCACGCCGGCCGAGGTGGCCACTTTCCTGTCCGCGCGTGGTTTCGGCCCCAGTCGGATCACCGTCATGGAGGCGCTCGGCGGCCCGCACGAGCGTAGTCGCGTCAGCACCGCCGAGGCGTTCGTGATGGCCGATATCCAAGCCCTTAACCTCCTGGCGATCGAGGTGGAGGTGGGGCCTGACGCCCGTATCGTCCCGCTCGGAACCGGGCTCGACGACGGGCTGTTCGCCCATGACGGCCAGATCACCAAACGCGAGGTACGCGCCATCACGCTGGCGGCGCTGGCCCCGCGCCAGGGCGAGTTGCTGTGGGATATCGGCAGCGGCTCCGGCGCGATCTCGATCGAATGGCTGCTGCAACATCCCACCAACCGCGCCATCGCCGTGGACCGCCATGCAGACCGCATCGCCCGCGCCGCCGCCAACGCGGACCGCCTGGGCGTGCCATCGCTTCGGCTGCTGCATGGCGACGCCCCGGAGTGCCTGGACGGCCTGCCACCCCCGGATGCGGTGTTCATCGGCGGAGGGGCCAGAAACCCCAAAACCATTCACGCCTCCTGGGCAGCCATGAGGCCTCACGGAAGGCTTGTAGTGAATTCTGTAACAGTGGAGACAGATGTGGTCTTGACGGCATCGCACGCTCTTCATGGAGGCTCCCTGACCCGTATCGGAATCGAACGTCTGGATCGTGTTGGTTCTCTCCATGGCTTTCGCCCTGCGATGACCATTACCCAATGGGCCGCAACCAAAGGGGCCGCGACATGATCGTCGCCGGTATTGGCTGCCGCCGGGTCTGCCCGCCGGATGACATCGTGGCCGCCGTGCGCGCCGCCGAACGCAAGGCAGGGTGCCGGGCGACGATGCTCGCAGCGCCCGCGTTCAAGCGCATCGATGCAGCCGCCGCGACACTCGGCCTGCCCATCACCGAGGTCAGCGACATCGCCATGGCGGCGGCCCAATCGCGTTGCGTCACGTTCTCGGCCCTTGCCAAGGCGGCCACCAGCTTCGCCTCCGTGGCCGAGGCCGCCGCCCTCGCGGTTGCGGGCGAGGCGGGCCGGCTGCTGCAACCCCGCGTGACCTGCGGCGCCGCCACCTGCGCGCTGGCCGAAGGCGCTCTCGCGTGACGGTGCATTTCATCGGCGCCGGTCCGGGCGCCGCCGACCTCATCACGTTGCGTGGCCGGGACCTGCTCGCGCGCTGCCCGGTCTGCCTCTACGCCGGCTCCATCGTGCCCCGCGCCTTGCTCGATCACTGTCCGCCCGGGGCGCGCCTGGTGGACACCGCGCCGCTTTCGCTCGACATGATCGAGGCTGAGTATGTCGCCGCCGAGGCCGCCGGGCTGGACGTGGCTCGCCTTCATTCGGGCGACCTCTCGATCTACAGCGCGGTCGCCGAACAGGTGCGCCGCCTGCGCCGGCATGGCATCGCCTACACCCTCACTCCCGGAGTTCCGGCCTTCGCCGCCGCCGCCGCCGCCTTGGGTGTCGAACTGACCCTGCCCGAGGTGACACAGAGCATCGTGCTCACCCGCATGTCAGGTCGCGCCTCGGCCATGCCTTCGCGCGAGACCCTGGCCACGTTCGGCGCCACCGGCGCGACGCTCGCGATCCATCTCGCCATCCACTCGCTCGACCGCATCGTGGCCGAACTCACGCCGCTCTACGGTGCCGACTGTCCCGTTGCCATCGTGGCGCGCGCGAGTTGGCCGGACGAGCAGATACTGCGCGGCACACTGGCGACCATCGCAGGTCTGCTGGCCAAAGACCCGATCGAGCGCACGGCGTTAGTGCTGGTTGGCCCGGCCCTGAACCACTCAGGCGTGGGAGACGCCGAGTTCCGCGACAGCGCCCTTTACGATGCCGGGTATCACCGCCGGTTCAGGGACGCCGCCCCTTGAACCGCCCGCCCCATCACGACGCCTGTGCTGTTGAACACCACCACTTCCAGCGCGATCTCCGGCCGGTCGAGCACCGCCGAAGCGGTGTCCCAGCCGCCCGCTGCAATCTGGTCACCCAGCTTCAACGCGCCAGCCAACGCGAACGCTTCAGCGGTGGTGTTCGCGCGGGCGATGCGCGCCGTCAGCGCGGCGTCCGCGCCGAGGCTCTCCGCCACCTCCGCCAGCGCCTGGAAATCGACTGGATGACGCTTGGAGTGAAGATCAAGCCGGCCCTGCGCCAGCTTGGTCATCTTGCCCACCCCACCCGCGACCGTCACCCGCGCCACCGGATGCGCCCGCAAATATTTCAACATGCCGCCAACGAAGTCGCCCATGTCGATCAGCGCCAGTTCGGGCAATCCGTGCAGCGCCTGGATCGCCTGTTCGGAGGTGCGCCCGGTGGCACCTGCGACATGATCGATGCCGGCTGCCCGCGCCACGTCGATGCCGCGATGGATGCTGTGGATCCAGGCCGAGCAGGAATAGGGCACCACGATGCCTGTGGTCCCCAGGATCGACAGGCCGCCGACGATGCCAAGACGTGGGTTCATGGTGCGTTGCGCGATCTCGGCGCCACCTGGGATGGCGATTTCCACGATAGCGTCGGCCGCGCGCCCATGTGCCATAGCCACTGCGGCGATGGCGTCGCGGATCATCTGGCGCGGCGTCGGGTTGATAGCGGGCTCTCCAGGCGGGATTGGCAATCCCGGCAACGTCACCATGCCGACGCCCTCGCCGGCACGGAACACCACGCCGGTGCCGGGCATTCCGAGGCGCACGGTCACCCGGACCAGCGCACCATGGGTCACGTCGGGATCGTCGCCCGCGTCCTTTACCACCGCCGCACGCGCCATGCTGTCGGCCAGCAGAGTCTCGGCCAGCGCGAACGCCACCTTCTGCCCGCGCGGCATGGTGATCTCCACGGGGTCGGGGAAATGTCCGGTCAGCAACGCCGCGAACGCCGCCTGAGCCGCCGCAGTGGCACAGGCACCCGTCGTCCAACCGAACCGCAGGGCAGGTTTATGTTCCACAATGTCAAATATAGTGGCGACCGGGCCGCGAAGCCATGACGCGCGGTCTGATCGTCGCCGCCCCGCGCTCCGGGTCCGGCAAAACCACAGTGACCCTGGCGCTGCTCGCGGCCTTGCGACGGCGCGGGATTGGCGTGCGCGCCGGGAAATCGGGACCGGACTATATCGATCCGGCGTTCCACGCCGCCGCCACGGGCGCCCCGTGCGTCAACCTCGATAGCTGGGCCATGCCGCCCGCGCTGCTCGACCACGTCGCTGCGAGCGCCGCCGCGCCGGCCGAGATCTTCGTGATCGAATCCGCCATGGGGCTGTTCGACGGCATCGCCGCCGCGCCCG
>JANXXW010000447.1 GCA_025350425.1 Rhodospirillales bacterium | reverse complement strand
GAAGCCAAGGTCGGACGTGTGGCCCGGCGAAGGGTTGGCGCCTCGGTTGCCTGCCGGATAAGTTCGACCAGACGCTCCCGCGCGTCCTGACGATTACGGTCCTGCGTGCGGTAGCGTTGCGCGGTCATGACGATCACGCCATCCTTTGTTAGCCTCCGGCCAGCCAAGTGCTCCAACCGTGCCCGGACAGCCTCGGGCAGGTTCGGTGTGAGCCGGACGTCGAAGCGGATCTGCACGGCGGTGGACAATTTATTGACGTTCTGTCCGCCCGGTCCGGAGGCGCGGATGAACTCTTCCTGAATTTCAGCCTCGTCGATGGAAATACGTGGAGTGATGACGATCATGGCTGCTTATAAGCGGGTTGCTCGAGCGGTTGCGATGAAAGCGTCATCGGACAAACTGTCATTTGGTGGCACCGCCGGTTTGGGTTAGCTGTCAGGCATGACCACACTCGCCTTATTCGGTCGTGCCTTGATGATCGTTCTGTCCGGTGGCGTCTGCCTCGTCCCGGTGTCCCCGGCTGGCGCAAGAAGCCTTAGCGAAATACGCGCTGCCGGTGTGGTGTCATGCGCAGGAACGGTTCGGCCAGGTCTCGCCTTACCCGCAACGGGCGGAAAATGGCGCGGGCTCGAAGCTGACATCTGCCGTGCCGTGGCGGTAGCCGTGCTCGGGTCGGCCGGACCCACGCGGTTTCAGTCCTATGGAACCACTGCCGATCCTGTAGCGTCCGCGCAACCCGTGGATATCGCCTTCCTTACCGCATCCGAAATGCTCGCCCGTCCGCATCTGGAGCAGGTTCTGCCAGGACCGCCCGTATTCGTGATCACCCACGCCGTCGCGGTCGTCTCCGCGTCGCCCGTGCGTCACCTCGCAGAACTCGGCCCGGCACTAATTTGTGTGGAGCCTGGCACCGGGACCGAACGCGCCCTTGGCGAGTTCATCCACTCCCATGCGATGTCCGCGCGGATGTTCATGTTCCAAGAGGACGAGGAACGACTGGACGCATTCCAGGGTGGCCGCTGCGACGCTGTCGCCGGGGAGGCCCCAAACCTCGCGGCCATGGCTGCCGGGATGGGAAACAGCCACTGGATGCGCTTGCTGCCGGAACCAATCGCGGCGGTGCCAATTTATGCCACGACCTCCAACGACGATGCGCGTTGGGCGTCGGTCGTCGCCTGGACCATCCATACGTTGATGGCCAACGATAGTGCCGATGCCGCCAGGTTGCCACTTGATCTCACGGCGCTGGACCTCGCGCCGGACTGGCAGGCACGGGTATTCGCCGCCGTTGGAAGCTATGCCGACATCTTCGACCGCAATCTTGGCGATCAGTCCCCGCTGGGTCTGCCGCGCGGCCTTACGGCCAGCTGGAGCAATGGTGGCACCTCCGTGCCCCCGTACACCGAATGACCCGACTTGGAGCAATCCCGTGAAACGCAACCTGCTTGCCGCCTGTTCCGCGTTGATAACTGCCTCGCTGGCGTTGCAACCGGCTTTGTCGCAGGTCTCGCCGCTGGTGATCGCCCAGCCCAATCCCGCAGCGCCGGTCGCTTCGGTGTTCCGCGACCCGGCGGCTGACCCCAGGCTCTCAACTGAGGAAATGGTGGCATTACTGCGCCAACGGGTTAAGTACGTATTCGTGCTGTTCCAGGAAAACCGGTCCTTCGACCATTATTTCGGAACTTTTCCTGGCGCCAACGGCCTGTTCTCAGACGGGACCCGGCCGCGTCCGGCGGCGGAGACGGCGGGTTTCGAGCAAGCCATCCTCGACACCGACGGCAAAACGATCAGCGTATCGCCGTTCCGTGTCGGTCCGGAGCACCACGCCGCTGATCTCGACGACGTCGATCACTCCCATGTCCGCATGGCCAATAAGATGAACCTCGTCGGCGGTATACCGAAAATGGATCGGTTTGCGCTGCTGGAGGAGCAGAAATATATGCCTGCCAGGATCAACGCGCCGCCGTTGAAAGCCAAGCAGATGGGCGAACTGGCGATGGCCTACGTCGATTGCGACACCATCCCGTTCATGTGGAACTACGCCAACCGGTTCACCTTGTTCGACAACATCTTCCAAACCACGATCGGGCCGTCCACCCCGAATGCGATTGCAATGATTTCTGGCCAAGTGGGTGAGACGCAATGGGTAAAGCACCCCGAGCTTTCCGGCTCTAACGGATCGATCACCGTGCCGATCATGAAAGATCCGATCCCACTTTGGGGTTCTAGTTCGGACCCCACGACAGGCCCGGCGCGCCAGCCAGCCAACATGCAACGCGAGAGTTCCGGCGCGCTGGGCGCCAACACGTCCCCCAACCTGACCTTTTCTAGCCTGCCCATGACGTTGGCCGGCGCGA
>JANXXW010000516.1 GCA_025350425.1 Rhodospirillales bacterium | reverse complement strand
CCCAAGATGTGAAAATTGCCCGTGCGGAGGAAGTAGCAGCGGGCGCGGCACAGATGGCTATACACCAGCATCGCACGGCGTTGCGGGTCGCAGCACTCGAGGACGCAGTAAGGCGCGCAAACCAAGTGATCGAGGCGGGCGAATTGTACCAACGCCAATCCGAGGCGCGCCACCATGCGGAGCTCACGCACGCTGATCTCCAGGCCACCGTTTCACTGCGGCAGGTCGCCGCGAAGCGGGACGCTATCCTCGCATCAACCTCGTGGCGGCTGCTGTCGAAGGTGCAACGCACCGCGACGCGGTTTCCGCGCATGACTCGTTCGGCGCGCGCTGCCACAAAGCTCGCCTACTGGACCAGTACGCTGCAACTCACGCGCCGGATTCGTGCGCGGCGGCAGATCGCTGAGGACCTGTCGGTGCTGGCCTCATCCAGCCTGTTCGACCGTGGCTGGTATCTCGCGTGCCACCCGGATGTGGAGCACGCCGGCGTGGACCCGGTCATGCACTATTACTGGACAGGCGCCGGCGCCGGATACGATCCCCATCCGTTGTTCGACAGCAGATGGTACGTTGCGACCTATCCCGAAACGGCACGCCTCGGACAGAACCCGCTGGCGCACTACATTCGCGAAGGAAGCGCCGCCGGCCACGATCCGCATCCATTGTTTGACAGCGCGCTTTATCTTGCAGGGCGCGCGAGGCCGGAAGTTACGGTCCTTGAATACTATCTCGCACAGACGGAAGCTACAGGTTCGACTTTCGCGGTGAACGCGATGTTCGACGCGGCGATGTATCTCGCCGAATATCCGGCGGCACGGGCAGCCGGCAACGATCCCCTGGTCCATTACATCACGATCGGCGCGCTGGCTGCCGATGCACCGCACCCACTGTTCGATGCAAGCTGGTATGCCGGGCGATATCCGGACTCCGCCGGTTTCCCCGCCAACCCGGCGGTGCGTGAGTTCGCGCACTTCCTCAGGGTCGGACTCGCCGGCGGCGCATATCCCAACGCACTACTCGAGACTTGCGGAATCGCGTTCTCCGCAAGCACGGCGCTCGCGTTTCCGGTAACCGCCTCGCCGGACGTATCGGTCATTGTTCCCGTCTACTCGCATCTGTTCGAGACCTATCGCTGCCTCTGCTCAGTGCTATGGCGAACTGGGGCCGTGGCGTACGAAGTCATTGTCGCAGACGACCGGCCTGACGCGCCGATCACACTTCTGGATTCGTGCTTCGCCGGACTGCGGACTCATGTAAATCGGATCAATCTTGGCTTCCTGCGTAGCTGCAACGTGGCGGCGAAACTGGCTCGCGGCCGGCATCTCGTGTTCCTCAACAACGATACCGAGGTCGGCGCCAACTGGTTGGCGCCTCTGGTCTCGGTCGCCGATGCCAATCCGACGGTCGGCATGGTGGGCTGCAAGCTGCTGCAATCCGACGGCACGATACAGGAGGCCGGCGGCATCCTGCGTGACGACGGCTTGGGCGAACCTTACGGGCGCGGCGAGGACGCGACACGAGGCGAATACAATTTCGTCCGCGACGTGGATTGCGTGACCGGCGCCTGCTTCCTGATCCCGCGCGCGCAATGGAACGCGGTCGGTGGCTTCGACGATGCCTTCGCGCCCGCGTTCTACGAGGAGTTCGACCTCGCCGTCACTTTGCACCACGCCAGGCTGCGTGTGGTCTACCAGCCCGCCAGCGAAGTGACGCACCACGGCAGCGCGTCCTATGGCGCTGAAGCGCGGGATCGCCAGTCAACCATCAATCATGCGCGCTTCCGTCGTAAATGGGCGCGCTACCTGACCACGAGGCCCTCGTCGCGCGAAGCGCTGTTCACCGCACGCGACAGCCAAGTCTATGCCGGCGTGGCGCTCGTGATCGACGACAAGCTACCGGAACCGGACCGGAACGCGGGTGGCCTGACGCTGTTCCAGTATCTGATCCTGTTGCACGATCTCGGGCTCAAGGTGGTCTATTGCCCCGAGGACCTCGTGGCCCGCGAACCCTATGCCGGCAGGTTGCGGCAACGCGGCATCGAGATTGTCCATGCACCAGATACGCTCGCCGACTGGCTGGAGCGGAATGGCCGGCATGTCGATCATGTCTGGATCGCCCGACCCAGCATCGCCGCCGCCTGGATCGAGGATTTGCAACGGCATACCGGGGCGCCGATCCTGTACTACACCCACGACCTGCACTATCTGCGCGAGATGCGACGCTTCGGGATCGATGGGGATTGGTGGGCGCACGAGGAATCCCAACGGTTGAAACGTCAGGAATTCGATATCTTCGCCCGCGCGGACGTGGTGATGAGCCCGAGTGCCGAGGAAGCGGAGATCGTGAGGCGCGAGGTACGAACGGCCACGGTGCGCGCGATACCGCCCTACCTGTTCGCCACGTTCGCCACGTCCGCCGCGCCTCCGGTCCCGCTGTCGGCCGACAGCTTCATCGAGCGCAACGATATCGTGTTCGTCGGCGGCTTCGATCATACGCCCAACATCGACGCAGCCATCTGGCTTGCACTCGACATCTTCCCGCTGATCCGTGCGCGGGTGCCCAAGGCACGGCTGGTCATCGTCGGCAACAAGCCGCCGCCAACGGTGACGGCGCTCGCCGCCGCCGAC
>JANXXW010000513.1 GCA_025350425.1 Rhodospirillales bacterium | reverse complement strand
GACAAGGAGGAATTCCGCCGCAGCTTCGCCCAGCACGTGGCGGTGATGAAGGCGTTGGGACCGTACAAGATTTCCATCCACTCCGGCTCGGATAAGTTCAGCATCTATCCCATTATCGCCGAGGTGGCCGGGCCGTACGTACACCTCAAGACGGCCGGGACGAGTTGGCTTGAGGCCGTGCGGGCCATCGCGCTGGTTGACCCGGGCCTGTTCCGCGAGATCCTGGACTTCGCCCGCGGGCGGTACGAGACGGACAAGGCCAGCTACCACGTGTCGGCCGAACTCGCGAAGGTCACGAGGCCGCTCTGGGTGGCCGTGTAGCCGAAGCCAATTTGCAGCATGAGGGGTAACAGGAACGGTACTGCGCCGATACCGACACGGAACAGCGTGCCCGCGACCACCGACACCATGAAGGTCGGGATACGCAACAAGGTGAAATCGAGTAACGGGGCGGGCACGCGGCGCGCGTGCCAGGCATAAACCAGTCCGGCCAGGACTCCCGTTCCCAGCATGACTGCGCTGAGGGTAGAATCCACCATGCCCCGTCCCGCGGTCTCGAACCCGACCATGAGGCAAGCCAGTGACACCCCGGACAGCACAAGACCGGTGAAGTCCAACCGCACCCGCCCTTCCTCGCGGACATCCGGAATGTAGATTGTGACCAGGCAGAAGCCGACCAGTCCGATCGGCACGTTGATGTCGAAGATCCAGGGCCAGGAAAAATGGTCCACGATGAACCCACCTACCGGAGGCCCGACCACCGGCCCGATCAGCGCCGGTGCCGACAGCCATGCCATGGCGGCCACAAGCTCCGATTTTGCCGCAGTGCGGAGCAGCAGCAGGCGCCCGACCGGGACCATCATGGCACCGCCAATGCCTTGCAGGATGCGCGCACCGACCAGGAACGGCAGCGTCTCTGCCCGTCCGCACAGCACGGAGCCGAAGGTGAACACCAGGATCGCGGCGCGGAAAACCGTGCGCGCACCGAAGCGATCCGCCATCCACCCGCTCATGGGGATGAACACCGCGAGGCTGAGCAGATACGACGTGAGGGCGACGTTCATCCGCACGGGCTCCTCGCCGAACGCGCGAGCCATGGTCGGCAACGCGGTCGAGATCACCGTGCTGTCGAGGTTTTGCATGAACAGCGCGCAGGCGACGATCAGCGCGGTGGTGCGCGCACGGTTGGGCCCCATGATACCCGACGCACTCCCGCCGATGACATCCCCGCCGGGTAAGTGCCGGTCAGCCACGCCGCTTAGGGCAGGAGCACCGTGCTGCCAGTGGTCAGTCGCGCCTCGAGCGCCTGATGTGCTGCGGCGGCCTCCGCCAGGGGGAAGGTCTGGTTGACACGGATGGAGACGGCACCGCTCTGGACCACCTCGAACAGATCCTTGCTCACACGTTCGAGGTCGGCGCGCTTGGAGGTGTAGGTCGCCAGCGTAGGCCGGGTAAGATACAGGCTGCCCTTGGCGCTCAGCATTCCGAGATCGACGGGCGGCACCGGGCCGGACGCATTGCCGAAGGTCACCATCATGCCAAGCGGCGCCAAGCAGTCGATGCTTTGCGTGAAGGTGTCTCGCCCGACGCTGTCATAGCAAACGGGCACCATCGCGCCGCCAGTGATGCGCTTGACCTCGGCGGGAAGGTTGGCGTGGCCTACCACGACATGTGCGGCGCCGTGCGCCTTGGCGAGTTCGGCCTTTTCCGGGCTCGACACGACGCCGATGACGGTGGCGCCCAGGTATTTGGCCCATTGGCACATGATCAGACCAACGCCGCCGGCCGCAGCGTGCACCAGGATGGTGTCTCCCGGCTTCACCACGAACGTCCGCCGCAGCAGATATTGCGCGGTCATGCCTTGCAGCATCATGGCGGCGGCGGTCTGGAAATCGATCCCGTCGGGCAGCTTCACGAGCCGGTCCGCAGCGATGGTGCGCTCAGTCGCGTAGGCCCCGATCGGGCCGCCGGCATAGGCCACACGGTCACCGACCGCGACCGTGTCGACCCCGTCGCCGATCGCCGAGACGATCCCGGCCGCTTCCATGCCGATAGTGGTTGGCAACGCACTTTTATACAGTCCGGTCCGGAAGTAGACGTCGATGTAGTTGAGGCCGACCGCCTCGTGCCGGACCAAGGCTTCTCCCGGTCCGGGTTGCGGGGTCGGCACGTCCTCCCACTGCAACACTTCCGGGCCGCCGTTATGATGGATGCGGATGGCTTTTGTCATTGCTGGACGACCCGTGCTGAAAGAGGGGAGGCGTCCGCGTGCATCACGCGGACGATGGCAGGCTACGCTGCGCCTGAACGGCAGCCGACGCACCTTCGAGATCAAGCAGAAACAGTTTCGTCGAGAGCCCATCGCCGCCGGAATAGCCGCCCGGGCCGTTTATGCCAACCACGCGATGGCACGGGATGATGATGGGTATCGGATTGGCCCCGTTGGCCATCCCAACCGAGCGCGGCGAACCCCCGGCCAGGCGGGCCAGTTCGGCGTAGCTGCGTGTTTCGCCGGCTGGAATACCGCGGAGGGAAGTCCAGACGCGCAGTTGATAAGCGGTGCCCGGCGGCGCGAGCGGCAGGTCGAAGCTGGTGAGGTCGCCGTCGAAATAAGCGTGTAGCCGAGTTCGCGTCTCGACCAACAAGTGCGTCGGCGTTTGATCCCGGCCCCAACCCCAGTCAACGGCAACGATGTGGCCGTCTTCCTCCGAAACGGTCAGGTCGCCTATGGGCGTGTGCAGCGAAAGTTGGGGCAAGTGACGTAAGATCCAAAGTCTGTTCCGGCGTGAATGCCACCCCTCGGCGCCCGTCGTGTCAAGCTAGAGCGGAGGCCGACCGCGCTCAGGTCGTAAAGACGATCGCCGCCGTTTATGAAGCGCAGTGGAATCGGTAGGCATTTTCGGCTTTGCGCGTCGGCTTGGGCCTGATCGCATGTCGATCCAGCAGTCATGTGCTTGCATTACCCGACCATCTGCGGGATAGGTCGGCACTGGGTTCCCGCCAATGGGAGGGCTCCGCGCCGCCGTTACAATGGGCGGTCTGGCCGCCGAAATCGGTTGATCCGCTCAACCCGTGGCCGATTTCATATCGGCGTCCAGTCGGCATTCAAAAATAGTAGGGCACCTTGAACGATACACCTCCCGCCATCCCGCAGTTTTTTGATTTCCATGCCTTTGTCTGTTGCAACAGACGTCCCGACGGTCATGCGCGTGGGTCATGCGCCGCGAAGGGGTCGGAGAAGCTGCGCGACTACATGAAGGCTTGTGCCAAGGAACAGGGAATCGAACGCGCACGCATCAATTCTTCCGGCTGCCTCGATCGGTGCGAACTCGGTCCCTGCGTGGTGATCTATCCCCGCGGCGACTGGTTTCGCATCGAGACCACGGAGGATATCGATCGCGTACTTGCGGCAGCCCAGCCTGGCGGCGCCCCAGCCGACGACCTTCGCCTGCCGAACCGATGACTGTGCCAGTCGCGCACGCGCGAGACGCGGTTCTGGCGAACAAGGCATCCTGGGTGGATGCTTCGCGGTGATCCGTCCCGCGCTGTCCGACACGGTGTTCGGCGTGGCTGCGGGGGGACGCCATTCGGCGCTGACCGTGTTGCGGCTCAGTGGCTTACGATGTGCGGAGATGCTGGCCGCGATGGGTGCTGGCGGCCTTGCGCCTCGATATGCTTCGCTGCGGTCACTGCGTGACGGACAAGGAGGTTTGCTGGACCGCGCCCTCGTGCTCTGGTTTCCCGCGCCACGCAGCTACACAGGCGAGGATTGTGCAGAACTCCATTTGCACGGAGGCGGGGCCGTGCTGGATGGTGTCGTCACAGCCCTCGCAAATCTGGGTGGGCGTCCGGCTGAGGCTGGGGAGTTTACTCGTCGCGCATTCATAAACGGCCGCATCGACTTGCTCGAAGCCGAAGCGATCGGTGACCTCGTCGCCGCGGAAACGGACGCGCAGAGAGATCAGGCGCTGCTGCAGATGCAGGGGGCACTTGGCGACATTTATTCGGGCTGGCAGAAACGATTGACCCGGATAATGGCAACGCTCGAAGCCGAGATCGACTTTCCCGATGAGTTCGTAGAAGGAGGGCACTCAAATCCAGTAGAAGTTGATATTACACACCTCCTGCAGGAGATCGGACAACGACTTGAGCAAGATAAGACCGCCGAGAAACTTCGGACTGGTCTTTCGATTGCTGTCGTAGGCGCTCCGAATGTTGGGAAGTCTACCTTGGTAAATGCAATTTGCGATCGGGAGGTTTCCATTGTTTCTGAAATTCCCGGCACCACTCGTGACGCGGTCGAGGCGAGAATTAGTCTGGGCGGAGTGCCCGTCACTTTTGTAGACACTGCAGGCCTGCGCGAGGCCGGCGACCAGATCGAGCGCGAAGGCATCAGACGTGCGCGGGACCGCGCGCGTGCGGCCGATCTCGTGCTGTTCGTCACTGACACTCCGGGTAATTATGGCCTGCCGGAATTCATCAATGACATTCGGACGATCAAGGTCCGGAACAAGAGCGATATTTGTCCTGGCGCAAGTGATGGTATCAACGTCAGCGCCTTGCGGGGTGACGGCATGAGCGGGCTTCACGCCGCTTTGACCAGCGAGGCATTGCGGCTCGCGCGGGGCCGCACCGTGCCCGCCCTGACCCGACCGCGCCATCGGGCGGCCTTGGTGGACGTGGTGGATCATCTGCTCGCGGCAACGCAGTGCCAAGGCGTGGAATTCGTGGCCGAAGAAGTCCGCTTGGCCAGCAACTCCCTCGCGCGGGTTAGCACCGGCGCTGAGACCGACGACGTTCTCGATCTTGTCTTTCGCCAATTCTGTATCGGTAAGTAGTCTCATGCCAAGCACCGCGTTCCCGACCGATGTCATCGTGATCGGTGGCGGCCATGCCGGATGCGAGGCGGCAGCGGCGGCGGCGCGATGCGGCGCCAGAGTGACGATGGTCACGCACCGGATCGACACCATCGGCACGTTGTCATGCAATCCGGCGATCGGGGGGATCGGCAAAGGCCATCTCGTTCGCGAGATCGACGCCCTCGATGGATTGATGGGCCGAGCGGCCGACCGCGCCGGTATCCACTTCAAGGTTCTGAACCGTCGCAAGGGCCCAGCCGTGCACGGCCCTCGGGCACAGATGGATCGTGAAGCTTACCGAGCGGCGATCCGAGAGTTACTTGATGCGCAGGCCGGCATCTCGATCGTGGAAGCTTCCGTCGAGGACTTTGTGCTCGATACCACGGGCCGGATTACAGGAGTGGTTTGCGGTGACGGCATCAAGATCCTGGCAGGCGCAGTCGTCCTGACCGCTGGCACGTTTCTCAACGGGTTTTTGCATACCGGCAATGATTCTCGCTCCGGGGGCAGGCTTGGGGAAAAAGCGTCGACGGCGTTGGGATCCCGGCTTGCCGCATTGGGCCTACCGGTCGGCCGGCTGAAGACTGGCACGCCGCCCCGTCTTCGCCGGGCAAGCATCGACTGGGATGGGCTTGAAGTGGATTGGGGCGACGAGCTCCCCGAGCCCATGAGCGTGCTGACTGATCGCATCACCCATCCGCAGATTGGCTGCCGGGTAACAGCCACGAACGCCGCCACACACGCCGTGATTAACGACTCGATCCACCTGTCCGCGATCCGTAACGGGCGGATTACCGCGGTCGGCCCACGGTATTGTCCTTCAATCGAAGACAAGGTGACGCGCTTTTCTGAACGTATGTCTCACCAAATCTTCTTGGAGCCAGAGGGTCTCGACAGCGACTGGGTGTATCCGAATGGTATTTCCACCAGTCTCCCGGCAGATGTTCAGCTTCGAATGGTGCAAACAATTCGTGGCTTGGAGCGGGCGGAAATATGCCAAGCCGGATATGCCGTCGAATATGATTACATCGACCCCCGCGCGCTCGGCCCGACACTCGAGGTGAAGCGAATACGAGGCTTGTTCCTCGCAGGCCAAATAAACGGCACCACCGGATACGAGGAAGCCGCTGCCCAGGGGGTGCTGGCGGGGATCAATGCGGCCCGTTCGGCGGGAGGTGGCGCGCCCATCCCGATCAGTCGCGCTACGGCGTATATCGGCGTGATGGTCGATGATCTCACGACGCTGGGCGTGACGGAACCATACCGGATGTTCACCTCTCGGGCTGAGTTCCGGCTGAGCCTGCGGGCGGATAATGCACCCTCCCGGCTTAGTGAACTCGGCCACAGCCTTGGCGTCATATCGTCTGAGAGGCTCAGACGCGCACGGTCTGATGCATCAATGCTTGCGGCCGCCCGCTCCCGTGCGGAGAGCCTCGTCCATTCAACTGCTGGATGGAGCAAGCTTGGTGTAGTGATCCGCGATGACGGCAAGGGTCGGTCCCTGTTCGAGGTTCTCTCGGGAAATCTTGCCGCTGCAAAGGCTCTCGATATCGCATTGTCTATGATCGACGCGAATGCGTCAGTGTGTCGGGCATTGATCAATGATGCCGTATATCACCGCGCCTCTGCCCGGCAGTCGGCAGAATTGCAGGCCGTCAGGCGTGAGCAAGAGACACTGATTCCGTCAACCTTACTGGACCAGCCACCTGTGGCGTTTTCTGGCCTTACACGTCGTATACTGAGCGAGAAGCGACCAGAATCGATCGGTGCCGCTTCCCGCTTGGAAGGCATGACGCCAGCAGCCATCGCAGCTTTGAGCCGTGTGGTGGCATGCCGGACGTGACACAGGTTAGCGGCAGTTCCAGTGTTTCACGTGAAACACTGGAACGTTTGACAGCATTCGCGAAGCTTCTAACCGAGTGGAACAAAACCATTAACCTGGTCGCGCCATCCACCCTGGCACAATTATGGGCCAGACATATCGATGACAGCCTAAAGCTGATGCCCTACCTTGCGGACTCGGAGCACGGGGTGGACCTTGGCTCAGGCGCAGGGTTTCCTGGCCTCATATTGTCGATCGCAAGCGGCATCCCCTACACCCTGATCGAAGCCGACCATCGCAAGGCAAGCTTCCTACGGGAAGCGATCCGGCTGACCAACGCGCCCGCAAAGGTCCATGTCGGCAGAGTGGAGGAGTTCAGTCTGGCTACCTTCAGCCTGATCACCGCCCGAGCCTTCGCGCCATTATCACAACTGCTTTCTATATCGCGGCATCTGCTTGGACCGGGGTCTCGATACCTGCTCCTAAAGAGCGGAAACCTGGAGAATGAGCTTGCCACAGCCGCTGAGTTTCACTGTTTTTCGGCTTTGCAACACCCTGAGGCCGGTGTTTTGGAGATCAGTTTGGTAAAGGACCGATCCTCATGAAAACATCGCTGGTTATTGCGGTCGTCAACCAGAAGGGTGGCGTTGGCAAGACCACCACGACGGTAAATCTTGGAACAGCTCTGGCGGCATCCGGGCGCCGCGTCATGATCGTGGACGTCGATCCGCAAGGTAATGCATCGACAAGTCTGGGCATCGACTATGGCCAGCGCACCCACGGCACCTACTCCTTACTTCTCCCGCAAGGTACAGAGCCAGCATCCCGCGAGACCCTCGTCCCCAACCTTACAATCTTGCCCGCCGACAGCGAATTAGCTGGGGCTGAGATCGAGTTGGTCAACGAAAGCCGGCGCGAATACCGCCTTTCGGAAGGCCTCGAACGATGGGGCTTCCTGAACAAGCACGACATCATTCTACTAGATTGCCCACCAAGCCTTGGGCTGCTCACGTTGAATAGCTTGGTCGCGTGCGATGAGGTGTTGGCCCCGTTACAATGCGAGTTCTTTGCCCTGGAGGGCATGAGCCAGTTGCTGCGAACCATCGACCGGGTAAGGGCCAGCCTGAATACCGGACTGACTTTGAACGGCATTGTTCTGACAATGTTTGATCGCCGGAACAATCTATCCGAACTCGTGGCCGCTGATGCCAGATCGTTCTTCAGAGACCTCGTCTATGACACTGTGATTCCCAGAAACGTACGTGTGTCTGAGGCGCCCAGTCACGGCAAACCGGTCTTGCTCTATGATTATCGCTCGCCCGGGGCTCAGGCCTACGTCAAACTTGCTCAGGAATTCATGACCAGGCGTCGTCGCAACCTCAAGGCATCCGCATGAACATGTCCGATCGCGGCCCGAGGCTTGGCCGAGGCTTGGCCGCGCTTATGGGAGATCAAAGACGCGAGACGGCTGGTGCGGGCTCGCGGGACTTGGCGATCGATCTTCTTGAGCCCAATCCGTTTCAGCCAAGAACCACCATCGATCCCGCCGCCCTGCGGGAACTCACAGACTCAATCCGCACCAGTGGAATTCTCCAGCCGTTGCTCGCCAGGCCGCACCCTGCAACACCGGGACGCTTTCAACTCATTGCTGGCGAACGCCGTTGGCGGGCGGCCCAGGCCGCCGGCTTGCATCAGGTTCCGATCCTAATTCGTGAGATGAGCGACGCCGACGCCATGGCCGCCGCCCTGGTGGAAAATCTACAACGCCAGGACCTGAATGCGATCGAGGAGGCCGAGGGTTTCCGCCGATTGATGGAGGAGTTTGCGATGACCCAGGATCAACTGGGTGTGGCGGTTGGTAAATCGCGAAGCCACGTGGCGAATACGTTGCGCCTGCTGAACCTGCCTGCCGGTGTGCGATCGAAAGTTGTGAGCGGCTTGCTTTCCGCCGGCCACGCCCGCGCGTTGCTCACCCACCACGACCCTGAAGCCGGAGCAGCCGCAGTTATCGGCCGAGGGCTGAACGTCCGGCAAACCGAGGCTCTGGTCGCGGACCGAAAGCTTCCAATCAATCCTCCAACCAAGATCATAGATCCGGCAACGATGGCACTCGAAAAGGAGCTATCGCAACGACTTGGATTACGGATCGAGATTGTCTTCAATGGGACAAACGGGACCGTAAAGCTGCACTATGCCACGCTCGAGCAGCTTGACGGTATTGTCAGCCTGCTGAACGGCTAGAACGCGATAAGCTTCGTGCGGCATGAAGGGCCAATCGGGTCATGACGTCGCGAACCAGAAGCTCAGCTGGCCCCCCAGTTTGCTTGCATGCGAATTCGGCCGCTCCCAGAATCGCCGCAGCATTCGCAAGCCGCTCCACCGACCAGCGTGATAGCGACAGCATGAACGCGTCCTGCCGCCGGTAGAATACTGGCGGACGCAGACCACGCATAGCATCCGCCGGTGACATTCCTGAGCGCACCAAAATCGCGCATCGATGGAGCCGTGTTACATGCCCAAGTGCAACAGTGAGTATCCCCACCGGGGTTGCACCCTCCTGGAGTGCGGCATCGAGTGCGCGATCCGTTTGTGGTAGGTCGCCGATGATTGCTGCGTGGACGAGGTCTTCGACAGTGATGCTGGCAGTTTCGCCCAGGCAGAGCACGACATCGGCAAGTAGTGCCGTTTGCGCGGGATGAACGAACAGAGCTAGCAGTGCGGCATCGGCCCGGACGCGGGCGCTGTCCTGACTGAGGCGCTGCTCGGCCCACGATAAGGCGTCGGCCTCGATCGTCACACCCTGTTCCTGCAAAGCCTTGATGAACAGCGCTCGGGCGTCGCCACGTTCGATCTGGTAGCAGACAATACTGGCGACATCTGGCTCCGTCTCAAACAGAACACGCAGTTTGGATTTCGCAGCAAGCCCAGCTGCTTCCACGATGAGATATCCATCCGTGGGCTGTGACAGCGCGCGCTGGACCACGGCACTTGCGGCGTCCGTCACGTCAGAGACGTGGACCACCCGCCTACCACCCGTCATCGACTGCGCGGTCAACTCCGTTCTCAGCAAAGACAGCATGTCCCGCGAAAGCGATGTCACACGGAACGGATCGTCGATACTTCCCGCGACTGCCACGATCAGTCGGCGCACGCGCGCTCGCACCAAACCGCTATCCTCACCGTAGACAAGTGCCGCGCGGGACAGTCCGGGGTCGGCCAGATATGCTTCGATGCGACGAGGTTCGAGCTTCACGTCAGCCGGCGTGGTTCTTTTTGAAGTACACCGCAAGCTGAAGGGTAATGCGGTCAGCGACTGCTTCGGCGACCCGTCGCTGAGCCGCCTCGCTGGCGAGATCGGCAGCGAAATACTGCTGATCGAAGATGTTGTAGCCATCAACGGCATTGGCGATGCCACTCGCGACCGTGCCAGCCTGTGGGTCTGACCCGGTTAGGGTCCAAGACGCCGAGCCGATCATTCGTGCCCTCGTCGCAGTATTATCGCTTTGTATCGCCAACGAATCGTTGCTGATACTGAACCTTACCTTCAATTCGAACAGTCGGGCCCGGCTCGTACCATCGCCATAGAAGCGGCTTTGAAGAGCTTGTCGCAGCAGCTGCCCGTAACGCTCAGGAATGAGCGCCACAGAAATCTCGGCGAGGCCGCGCGAGGCTGGGCCATCTTCCCGCCCGTTATCGGGCGCATAGATCGGGCTAAAGCCACAGCCTTGAAGCAACGATACGATCGAGCCAATTAGGAACGCCTGCCTGGACATGGCGGCGACGCGTTGGCAGGAGCGTTTCAAGGACGCAATATCAGTTTGAGGCTGATTGCGCGCGTAACTCACGGGCACGTGCGAGCACCTTGTTCTCGATCTCACCCGTCGTGCTGGAAGCAACTGGCGCATCTACCCATTGGCTACCTTGCTGCACCTGACGGAATATGGAGATACGAACCCCGTCCGCCCGGAGTTGCCGGCCCAGTATGTATGCAGTCGCCTTGAAGCGTTCCCCGCTCGCAGTAGGCGGTTGATACCAGTCTGTAATAATGACCCCACCGAACGGGTCGGCCGAAGCCAGCGGCATGAACGACAAGGTGTCGAGCGCGCCCCGCCAGAGATACGCGTTCACGCCTAGGCCGGCGCCTTGGTCGGCTGGTGCCTTGTTGCCACTCCCAAACAGGGTAAGGCCACCGTCGCCCGCCACGCGGCCTGCAGCGCCGCCAGTGTTATATCCTGGTTGGAAATACTCGCTCTGCGACACCGGCCGTGAGGCGCCACAAGCGTTCAACGTAGCGATCATCGCGACGAGGGATGCATACACAGCAGCGCGACAATACATGGTCGTTCACCCAAATTAAATGCGCGTCATCGGCGCGGCACCCTACTTATACCGCGGAACGCACGTCGTCCAAGCTGCGAAAAATAGCTGCTCAAGGCATCAACAGATCGGGCCACAACAAAAAAGGGGCGGTGGTTTCCCACCGCCCCTTCTTTGACGTTAAGCGGTTACCAGCGGAACTGGGTGCCGATCGAAACGCCCTGCGACTGCACGTTGTTGTGGGTCTGGACGTTGTTAGCGGAAGTAGCGACCGCGCCGCCCAGCAAGTCGACGCCGAGCTCCTTACGGTGACCATAGAGGTAGGACAGGAAGATATTCATGCCCGGAGCGAAGTTGTAAGTGCCGCCAGCGGCGATACCATACTCGTTCCTGTTACCAACGAAAGCGGCTGAAGTTGCCCGCTTGGAGCCGGCGCTCATGTAGTCGAAGTAAGAGGCGCCGACGATGACCGGGCCGATTGCGTAGGAGGCACCGCCAACCCAAGCGAACGAGTCCTTGCTGCCCTTCGGATCAAGGTTGAACTGGCCGTTCGAACGACCTGCCGTGATGTGACCGCCGATGGCCAAGCCGCCATAGGTCAGGATCGCACCACCGTCACCCAGCGAGTAGCCATCGTACTGGGTCGGATTCTGCACGGGGTTGTTGTCGTTGACCTTACCCGAGAAGATGCCGCCGCCCTGGACCGCGATGCCAACCGGACCGAACGCACCACGATAACGCGCGTAGATCTGCGTTTCGTTGCGCGGACGAGTCTGCTCGCCATACACGCTGGTGGACGACGTTGCATCGCACCCGGTAACGCCACCGGCAACGGTGTTTGCGCTGACGCCTGCAGGCGAAGCCGCTGTGTTCGCGTAGCCGCAGTTGCCAGAAGTGAGGTTCAAGCCGGCCGACGTCGGTGCGAACGAAGCAGCGAAGTCGACGCCGTAGAATTGCGGCGAAACATAGACGATCGCGCCCGGCACGTAGAACGGGCTGATGTCCGGAAACGGCCAGGTCGGAGTCGTGTTACCAGTGAAAATGCCGGGAGCGTCGCCGTCCCAGGCACCGTCGTTGAAGTTTTCGAAGGTGCCGGTCGCGAACAGCACTGACGGCTGGTAGGTCGAACCGAACCGCACGAAGCCAAGCTGATCGGTGCCGAGATAGGCGCCTTCGTTGCGGAAATACATCGCGCCACGGGTGCGGCTCTGGCTGCTGATGCCGCCAGCAATACCACCGCCCGGAGCGTCGCCGTTATCCTGGCGGACTTCGAGGAATGCACCATACTTCAGACCGTTGCCGGCGATGCCGTCGAGGTTGAAGAACAGGCGGGCATATTCGCCGAACTGGTAGCTCTGCAGCTTGGTGTTCGTCGGCGTCAGGACGCCTGGTGTGACGGTGACGACGCCGGGGTTGCGGCCGCTATCGGAACCGGCCTGCATGTAGAAGTTCATCCGGGCATTTACGCGAACCGAAATCGTGCCTGGACCAGCGGTCGGCGACGGTGTCAGCGTGAAAGGAACGGGTGTGGGCACGACGGTCGGCGCCGGCGCGACCTGGGCGTTCGCCGCTCCCAGTGTCCCACCCAGCACGGCCGCACTGGCCAGCAGCAGCTTACGCATTGTATCCTCCTCGAATCGCCGGATATCCCGGCGGATGACATCGGCCCCGCCCCGTCTCCCCATGAAGCGCCGGACGCAACTTGCGAACGGCACTTCCCAACGGGCGGGAGCAGCCAGACCTGAACCAGAGTATGGTCGACCGCCGGGTTCACCCGCAACCCGAAGCACAGCCTCGGCATGGCATTTGCGAAACACTGTGTTCCAATTACA
This sequence comes from Rhodospirillales bacterium, assembly GCA_025350425.1. GTDB lineage: Bacteria > Pseudomonadota > Alphaproteobacteria > Acetobacterales > Acetobacteraceae > JANXTF01. Next base: position 7,703 of record JANXXW010000513.1, on the reverse strand, counting down.
ACACCTGGAGAAACGATCGCCGCGAGGCGCGGTTGACGTCGGCCGTTAACAAGCCAAGCTCGACGTATGGAAAACGATTTGGAATCGATGCGTGCGCGTTTGGCCGAGGTTAGGTTGCGCATCGAGATTGCCGCCCGTGCGGTCCACCGAGATCCGGCCGAAGTGATGCTCGTCGCGGTTTCGAAGACCCACGACGCGAACATGGTCGTAGCCGCGATCATGGCCGGGCAACGTTTGTTCGGCGAAAACCGCGTACAGGAGGCGACGGCCAAGTTTGCCGGCATCGCACAGGAGCATCCTGGCACCCTGGTGCACCTGATCGGTCCATTACAGACCAACAAGGCACGGGACGGCGTGCGGATCGCCGATGTCATTGAGAGCGTCGATCGGCCGAAGCTGTTGCGCGCGCTGGCCGACGCGGTCCAGAAAGAAGGGAAGTGCCCGGCACTTCTGATACAGGTCAATGTTGGCGACGAGCCGCAGAAGGCCGGGGTGGCACGCGCCGAAGCCGATGACTTCATCGCGGCGTGCCGAGCCGAGTTCGGCGCCTCCGTCCGTGGCGTCATGGGCATCCCTCCGGCGGAAAGAGATCCACGCCCACATTTCGTATGGCTCGCCGCGTGCGCCCGCCGCAACGGCCTCGACACCATATCAATGGGGATGTCGGGGGATTTCGAGATCGCCATCGCCGAGGGCGCGACCCACGTGCGAGTGGGCAGCGCCATCTTCGGCAATCGCCCGGCCAGTGCCGCGACGACATGATGCACCTATCGACAGACTTGCGCGTTGCGGGGTAGGCGGCGTAGTTCCCCCGCGCCCTCCCAAGCGCCAGCGCCCAAGGCCGCGACTATCGGCTGTGCAAGGTCCATCAATGATCCCGTTCCAGCCTGACCACACCATTACGTCGCGGCGATGACGGCGGACGCCCTCCCAGCCGCCATGCGCCGGCCGGGCCTGCGGATAAGTGTCCTCATGGGCGTGCTGGGCGTGGTTTACGGCGATATCGGCACCAGCCCGCTCTACGCATTCAAGGCGAGCCTCGACCACTTCAAGAACGGGGGAGTGTCCCAGGCAGCCGTGCTCGGTATCCTCTCGTTGATCTTCTGGTCGCTGATACTGATCGTCACCGTCAAGTATGTGCTTTTGGTGATGCACGCCGATAACCGGGGCGAGGGCGGCATCCTGGCGCTCATGGCGCTCGCCTTGCGGGTCACGACGAACGAGACCTCGCGCCGGGTGCTGGCCATCGTCGGCGTGGTCGGAGCCTGTCTATTCTTCGGCGACGGGGTGATTACCCCGGCAATTTCCGTGCTCTCGGCGGTGGAAGGCCTGGAAATCGCAGCCCCTTCCCTCCAGGAGTTCGTCCTGCCGATCTCCGTCGCGGTGATCGTTGGGCTGTTCGCCGTGCAATCCTGGGGCACTGGCGGCGTGGGAAAGGTGTTCGGCCCGGTAATGGCCGTCTGGTTCGGTGTGATCGGCCTGCTGGGCCTCTCCGAAATCGTTCGCAGCCCGTCCATCCTGGCCGCCTTATCGCCCACCTACGCCGTGGCGCTCATGTTGCACTACAAAGTACTGGCGTTCGTGGCGCTGGGCTCGATCGTGCTGGCGGTCACCGGAGCCGAGGCGCTGTACGCCGACATGGGACATTTCGGCGCCAAGCCCATCCGGCTTGCGTGGCTCTGGTTCGTCCTGCCATGTCTCGTGCTCAACTACTTCGGCCAAGGTGCCTTGGTGCTGGCCGAACCGGCGGCCATGGAGAACCCCTTCTTCCTGCTGGCACCCGCATGGCTGCGGCTACCGCTGGTCATGCTGGCGACGGTGGCGACGGTGATCGCAAGTCAAGCGCTTATCTCGGGCGCCTTTTCCATTGCCCGGCAATGCATGCAGCTCGGTTATCTCCCGCGCATGACGGTACTGCACACGTCGGCCACTGAAGAGGGGCAAATCTACGTGCCTCAGGTCAACATGGCGCTGCTGATCGGGGTGGTGCTCCTGGTGCTCGCGTTCAAAACCAGCGACAACCTCGCCGCCGCCTACGGCATCGCGGTCACCGGCACCTTCATTTGCACCTGCGTGCTGGCTGCGGTCGTGTTCCGCAGGCAGTTCCACTGGTCGCGCGCGACCTCCCTGACGGTTTTCGGCTTCTTTTTCGTCATCGACACGCTGTTCTTCGCGGCCAATGCCCTGAAGGTGCCGGAGGGCGGCTGGGTGCCGCTCGTGCTGGCCCTCGCGCTGATGGCGTTGATGACCTCGTGGAAGCGGGGACGGGACCTTCTTCTCGCGCGGTCCAAGCAGGACAGCCTGCCGTTGACGTCGTTCCTGGCACGCCTGCCGCAATCACGCACCGTGCGCGTACCGGGAATGGCGATCTTCATGACCGGCAACCCCGACTATGTCCCGGCGGCGTTGCTGCACAACCTGAAGCATAACAAGGTGTTGCACGAGAAGGTCCTGTTCGTTACCGTAATCAACGTGGATGAGCCGGAGACGATGTCCTCGGACCGTTTCGAGGTGGAGGAACTGGCGCCGGGTATCCACCGTGTGATCATGCATTACGGGTTCATGGAAAGCCCGAACCTGCCGCGCGACATTGCCGCGTTGCGGTCTCACGGCATCGATTTCGACCCCATGCAGGCCAGCTACTTCCTCGGTCGCGAGACCCTGGTGGCGGCCACGGTACCAAAGCTGCCGCTATGGCGGCTATGGCTGTTCCTGGTGATGGCCCGAAATGCCGTCTCCGCCGTCGAGTTCTTTCGAATTCCAAGCGACCGCGTGGTAGAGCTTGGTGTGCGCGTAGCGATCTGACTCTGGTTGAGAGGAGCTGATCTGTGTCGCATATCGTGATGTTGCTGGCGAACGGGCCAAGCCTGCCGGACGGTGACGTCTCCGACCGCGTGGAGATGCAGGCTGCCTTGACCGGACAGGGACACATCGACGAGGCAGCCTACGCCGACGACCCAGCGCCCTGGACGACGCGGCGCATCACGCCGGATGGCCGGGTCTACGATGGCGAATTGATCCGAGTCGAGACTGGATGGGCCATTCGCCGCTGCGGAAGCGAGGATGACCCGGTCTGGCCATTCCAACCCACCATCCTGCGGCCGGGCGAATATGCCACCATCCGGCCACCGGAAGGCGGCGATCTCACTTATCGCATCGTCAGCGTCGATCCAGATTGACGCCCGCGTTCCGCCGGAAATGATTGACGGTAGCCTACTTGGCCAAGCGCGATTTCGATGCAGATCGTAGGGCCGAGGGTCAAGCGCAGCATTTCGAGCATCCCGTTCACCAGCACGCTCAGGCCCAGTTCCTCCAGCGACAATGGCTGACGGCGACCGTCGAACGCTTCGCCGGATCGTCTCCTGAAGCGATACTCGACCGTTTGCGTGGCGCCGTTGCTGGCGAGCATGGCCAGCCAAGCCACCGTCACATAACGGCGCGCGGAGCCGGCGCTGTCAGGGAGGCGATGTGCGCCAGTGTCTCCGTCAGCAGTCGCACGGATTGGTCGGGCGGCGTGGTCCCAATTTCGCGGATCACCCGTCCGGCCACGCTCAGAATTGCTTCAGCAGACGTTCAATATAATCCAATTCGGGTTGCGGCCGGCCCCGATCGGCATCGCGGCGGCGCAACTCGTCCTGGATCGCTCGGCCGCGTGCTTCCTCCATCTGGTCAGGAATCTGCACATCGCCGCTCTCGTCGGTTCCGCTGGTGCCCTCCCGTATCGGCCGTCCCAGGGGATCGCGGCGTTCGTCGGCGCGACGGTCGGCGCGGCGGCTGCTGTCCCACGAGCGACCGCCCCGCCCGTGTCCGTCGCCGTATTGCCGGCCACCCGGTTGTCCGCCAGGGGATGTGCCCTGCCCATCCTGGCCCTGCCCATTCTCGCCCTGCCCATTTTGGCCACCTGCGCTTTGACCTTCGCCATCCTGGCCATCCCCGTCGTCAGCCTCCTGGTCGTCGCCCTGGCTGCCAAACTGGCGCGACATCTCGGCGCTCATGGACTGCCCACCCTTCTGCAATGCCTCGATGGCACGCCGAGCGGCTCCTGCAGCGGGCGCATCCTGCCCCTGGCCAAGTGCTGCCATCGCCTCCCGCATCGCGGTATCGGCGTCGCCGAGATTGGGTGGCACCTCGCCGGTGAGATCGCCATATTGCTGCATCAACTCACCCAACGCACGCCGCAACGCCTGTTGCACCCGCTGGTCCACGCCGTGCTCGGCCTGGTTCGGGGCCGTGTCCGGATTCGGGGCCGGCACCGTGCGAAACCGGTTCTGCTCCTCGCGCGTCGTGGCGTCGGCCCGCTGCTGGGAGCGATCGAGCAAACCGCCTTCGCGGCGGACGATGTCCTGCAACGCGCCCATCTGCTGTTGCCCACGTTGCCGCTTCTCGGCACGCTGACGGTTCCGCTCGGTCATCTTGCCATGCTCGGGGCGCGCCTTCTCCAGGTCCTGGAGCATCTTGTCGAGTTCGGCCATCTTGTCGCGCGCTTGGTCCATCTCACCGCGCTTGGCCGCGTCACGCGCCTGGTCGGCCAGGCGCTGGAGATCGCGGGTATCGAGCGGCTGGGCGCTTGGATCGAACTTGTTGCTGTCCGGATCACGCCGTGCCTGCTCGGACAACGCCTCCAGATGTTTCTCCAGCGCCTCCCGCACGGCCTGCATCTTGCGGTCGATCTCGGCCGGATCGACCTTCTCCCCCCGCTTGTCGGCATCCAGCAACTGCTTGAGCGCATCGCGCGCTTCGGCCAGCGCCCGCGCGGTGCGTTCCGGAGCACCCTCCTCCAGATGCAAGGCGAGCAGCCACAGCCGTTGCTGCACGCTCTCCACCGCCTCGGGCGCGCGGTCATAGGTCAGTTGGGACACGGCGGATCGCAGATTAAGGAACCCCCCAGCGTCGGCGCGCCAGGCATCCTCGGACGCCGCGATCGCTTCCAGCGCCTCGATGGCGCGCCCGCGTTCATCGGGCTTGAGGCTGAGCATCTTGCGCACCTCGATCAGCCCGCGGGCGACCGGGTTGGCGAAACGCCGCTCCGGCAGCGTGAACTCGGCCGGGTCGCTGGTGCCCACAAGGCCCGGCGTATCGGTAGCGACGAGGCGTCCCGCCACCGGCAGCCCGGCCCAGGGATGCGGCGTGAGGTCCTGCACCCGCGCGCCATGCGCCGTCTTCACGGCGCCGCCGGGAAGCGGGATCGCCACCACGAGTGGCGCCGCGTCGGGCCGGTCGCGCAGCCGCAACTCGGCCTTCAGGCTGAACACGCCGTAATCGTGGCTGACTTCCCACGGGAGCCGGGTGGCCGGGCTACGGGGATTGCCGCGCGCGGCGGATGGCGGCTCGGGAAACCGCACCATCGGCGCCCGGTCCGCCACCACCGACAGATCCCACACTGCCACGTCCCGACCACCACGCCGTACCGCCAAACGGCCCCCAGCCACGAGGTCGAGATCCACCTGGTAGCTGCCCGCGTCGAGCATCTGGAACGCGGTCGGGCGGCCCGCCAGGATCAATTGGGGTGCGCCCGCGCCGCCGGTCAGGTTGGCGGTCAGATGCGAGCCGGCCGGGACGCGCACTTCGCCACCGGTGGACTTCAGGAACACCGGTGCCTGCCCGGTATAGCCGGGCGGGGTGATCCAGGCCTGCAACTCAGTCGGCGGCGGCATGGCCAGCGGAGCAAATCCCGGCTCCATCGACCGCAGCAGCCGCGTCGGCGCCTCCGCCCCGGCCATCACCAGGCTGGCAAACAGCGCCACCACCACGAGGCCGCGCAAGGCGCGCCGGTCAATGGCCGCCAGCCCCGGCCGGGGAACGCCGACCCGTAGCCGGCCAAGCTGTGCGGTCGCGCGGGCGACGTGTGTGCGCCAAAGTCCGTCGGAGGCGCCCGATGCAGGCGTGTCCTCCAGCACTGTCAACGGACGGTGCCGCAGCCCCGATGCCGCTTCCAGCCGCCGGTCGGTCATGGCGGCATCGGGCACGGCCACATGGCGCAACCCACGCGCCAGCAGGGCCAGGAAGCCGACGCCGAACACGGCCAGCAGCGCGGCATGAAGCCAGGCAGGCAGGGATTGCGGCAGTTCGAGCAGCGCGAGGCACAGGAACAACCCGGCCACGCCGAGCGCTGGCCAGATCGCCGTCCACACCCGCTCGAACAGCATCACCGCGCGGGCCTGGGTTCGCCGCCGCCGCAACATCCGAAGTGCCGCCTCGCGCGCAGCGTCTACCTTCGGCCCGATGCTCATGGGGGACTGTTCATCCGATGAAATCCGGGATGCTTTCGCCCGCCCACATTGCCGCGTGCGGCTGGCGCTCGCGGATTGTGGCCCAGTGCGCGCCGTCCACCATGGCGATCGGGGCGAGCGGACGCGCGTTGTACGTCGAACTCATCGCGGCACCATACGCACCCGCATCCAGGATCGCCACGCGCGCACCGGCGCGGAGCGGCGCCAAAGCCCGATTTCGCGCAAACGTGTCCCCGGTCTCGCACACCGGCCCGACGATATCGACCAAGGATGTCGGGCGCAGGATATCCACCGCTGAGAGCGGCACGATGCCGTGCCACGCATCGTACATCGCCGGTCGCACCAGATCGTTCATCCCGGCGTCCAGTACCACGAACCGGCCAGCACCCTTCACCAGCACCACCGACGCGAGAAGCACACCCGCCGGTCCTACCAGCCAGCGGCCGGGCTCGATCATCAGCGAAACGTCTAGCCCTCCGAACGCCTTGCGGAGCACGCCCGCAAACGCCTCGGGCGAGGCGCCGGCTTCATCGCCGTAGCCGATCCCCAACCCCCCGCCGCAATCCACGCGGCTGACGTATTGCCCAGCCTCGCGCAGTTCCCGCACCAGAGCGGCGGCGCGCGCATAGGCGGCGTGGTAGGGGGCCAGGGAGAGTATCTGGCTGCCGATATGCAGCGCGATCCCGACGGGGACGATGCCGGGGAGGGTGGCGGCATGGGCATAAAGTGCCACAGCCTCGGCGGCGGGGACGCCGAACTTGTTGTCGGCGCGCCCGGTGGTGATCTTGGCGTGCGTGCCCGCGTCCACATCAGGGTTAACGCGCAGCACGATGGTGGCAGTTCGGCCCATTTCTGTGGCAATGGCGGACAGCATTTGCAGCTCCGCCGGGCTTTCCACATTGATCTGAGCGATCCCATGCCCGAGCGCCGCCCGCAGATCACGCGCTGTCTTGCCCACGCCCGAGAACACGATCCGGTCCGGCGCGACCCCGGCCGCGATGGCCCGCAGCATCTCGCCTTCGCTCACCACGTCCGCCCCGGCGCCCTCGCGGGCAAACACACGGAGCATCGCCAGATGGTCGTTGGCCTTTACCGCATAATGGATATGGGTCTGCAAGCCATCTAAAGCCGCTGCCAAGCGACGATAGCGCAAACGCGCTGTGCCCCCGCCATAAACCCACACCGGGGTATCCATTGCGTCTGCAATGGCATTGAGCGGAACGCCCTCCAGAACCAGCCCATCCATGGCGTGCATGGAAAGATGGGCACGCGCGGCGATCAGCTCGGCGGCGGTCGGTTCGGCGATATCTTGGGTAACCGCGGGATGGGCCATGACGATCTCAACGTGAGGGATAGGTGCGGGGATAGATAACCTGGTCCGGTGGACCCGCCGGCTGCGGAGAGCCACGCTTGCCACATGCCGCCAGGGCCAGAGCCGCCATCAGCAGCAACGCAATGGTCTTCATGCCAGGG
>JANXXW010000106.1 GCA_025350425.1 Rhodospirillales bacterium | reverse complement strand
CGCCAAGAACACCGCCGCCGCGGCTATGTCCCAACCCGTTCCCATGCGGCCCATCGGCGTCGCCTCGTGGCGGGCGCGGGCCATCGCTTCGGCGTCTGAATACTGCCCGCTGATCTGCTGGTAGATCAGCGGCGTGTTCATAAGGCCCGGCATGATCGCGTTCACTCGGATACCGTGGCGTGCATACTGCAGGGCCAGTCCGACGGTGAATTGGTTGACGCCCGCTTTTGCCGCGTAATAGGCGGCGTAGGGATAGCCGGTGTATCGGATCGCCGCGATCGACGAAATGTTGATAATCACGCCTTTGCCGCGGGCCAGCATGCCGGGCAGTACGTGCTTGCAGGTGAGGAACGCACTTGTCAGATTGACATCGAGAACGGTGTGCCAGTCCTCCTCAGACAGCTCAATCGGGCCGCCCATAATCGTAGTCCCCACATTGTTGTGGAGCACGTCGATGTGGCCTTCCTCGCTCAATACGGCATCGACTGCAGCCTTAACGCTGGCCGAATTTGTCACGTCCGCCTCCAGGCTTCGGGCTTGGCCGCCGAGCGCCTGGATGATGGAAGCGGTTGCCTCCGCCGCAGATTTCTCCCGGTCGACAGCGATGACTGTCGCTCCCTCGCGCGCATAGGCGACCGAGGTAGCCTTGCCGTTACCCCAGCCCTCGCCGACGCTACCCGCGCCAAAAACCAGGACAACTTTTCCTTCCAGGCGATTGCGACCGATTGGAATCTCAGACGATCCCGCTTCCGCAGGCTTCAGAAGAGTAGACATTTGAACCTCAATTTTCGCAGAACGCCAAGGGCCGGATCGGTGAGCCCGATCCTTCCTTGATCTTGAGAGGAGTCGCGACGAACAAGCTACGAAGCGAGAGCTTTTCGAGATTGGTCAGCATCTCGATGATAAGAATCCCGTTTGGCAGCCAGTGCGTCGTATGGCCGGTGGTCTCTTGGCCTACGCCATCAATGACGGCCATATCGCAGGCGACCGTGTCGCAGCCGATGGCGCGAATGCCGCGCTCCTTAAAATGGATGATCGCATCTTCGCGAATTCCAGGCGAGTTTTTTACAAACCAGACGCTCTGGCTGTCAGTACGCCAGAAGCGCTCCATCCAGCCAAAGTTGATCAGCGCGATCTCGCCTTTACCGACCTGCACACCTTTGTCACGCTCATAGGCTAGGACCATGTCGAGCGTCACAAGTTCCCCGGCCTGAAGTTCCTTGTCGGCGAAATTATAGAGCACCGCTGGCGCAATCAGATTGTCGGCGGGGAAAGTATCGATCGACATGTGCATCAGCGAGGGATGGAAGTGCACAGGCGAATCGACATGGGTTCCGGTGTGCTCCGAAATCATGAGAAGCTGACAATAGTAGCCGTCGCGCTCGGTTTCGCGTGCCTTGTCAATCACCAGCGGCGGATGCATAGGCCAGTTCGGGATGCCGCGCTGCAAGGTTGGCGACAGGTCTACGACGCGCATGCCGCGCAGCATCGCGTCAACCTTAGCTGCGAGACCGTCCTTGCCGGATAGGTCTTCGGCTATTCGTTCGACAGACATGGATTTTGTCTCCAGATACCACAGTGGATCATGCCGGAGCGGCTCTCGCCGCCGGCCACATTGTCCCTAAATCAAGCCTGCTTTTGGAACCACCAAGGGTAGTCTTTGGCGGACTGCTCCAGGTTATCCTTCGTGACGTTGAAGTTGAGGATCTTGATCCACGGAATAGTTTTAGCGCCGTTGTTCAGGCTCGCGTTCGCCTCAATTGGTTTGCCGTTACCAAGCGCAAAGCTCGCCTTCGCGGCTTCTGCGCCCATCTGGTCGAAAGCTGTGAAATTCGACAGCGCCATTAGGCCCTGTTTGATCAGTTCCTGAGCGCGCGGCTCGGCGTCGACGCCGGTTACGAACACCTTGCCGCCGAGCCTCTGCGCCTGCAGAGCCTGAATTGCGCCATAGGCCGTGCCGTCGTTGCCGCATAGCGCTGCCACAACATCGTTCCCGTTCTTGGTGAGAGCGTTCTCGACCTGGGCCCGGGCCGTGTCGGTCGACCAGTTCTTGTTGAACTGGTCGGAAACCAACTTGATGTCCCCGCGATCTAAAAAGGGCTTCATGATATTGAGGAAACCTTGTCGGGTCTCGCGCGCGACACTGGTGCTTTCCTCGCCCGCCGCGATGATATAGTTGCCCTTTGGATGCGCCTCGACGGCCGCCTTGGCGATCTTCTCGCCCATCTCGATCGCGTCACGTCCAAGAAAGCAGGCGACGTCCGCATTATTGATCAGGAAGTTGTAGTTTATCACAGGGACATTCGCCGCCTTGGCCTTGCGAACCAAACCGTTTGCCGCGTTGGCGTTAACCGGCGTCAGGACAAGAATATCGATGCCCTGCGTGAGCATATTCTCGACCTGGGAGGCCTGCAGTGCCTCGTTGGCATTCGAGGATTGCGCAAGCACGTCCATGCCGAGCCTCGTGGCCTCTTTCTGAAAGAAGGCCTGATCGGCATTGCGCCAACGGAGCTGATCGTAGTCTGGCATTATCAGCCCGACCTTGAGCTTCTTACCCTGCGCATGCGCGCTCTTGAAGCCCGCGAGTGCCGCCAGCAGCGCCCCCGTAGCTCCGCCGAGCGCCTGCCGGCGCGTTGCCTCTGCCGCGATACCGAATGTCTTCATCATCTCGACCATGAACTTCTCTCCCAAGAACGCTTGTTGCTGTGTGCATTGCTCAATCGTCGCCGCGACTGCCCCGACCGCGGACATCTACGTAGACGGCGAATAAAAGGACCAGACCAACCGCTATCGACTGGTAGGACGATGGCAGGTTCATCAGGCTCATGCCGTTGGCAAGACTCTCCATCAAGACGGCGCCAATTACGGCCCCTGCCACTGTGCCTCGGCCGCCCATGAGGCTCGTGCCCCCAATGACCGCGGCAGCGATGACATTTAACTCAAGTCCCTGCCCGGCGGTTGGCGGGGCACTCGAAAGCCGCGCGACGAGCATTAGTCCGGCAACGCCGTAGAGCGCTCCCATTGCGGCAAACACAACGGTGATATGTTTGCGGATGTCGATGCCCGCGAGCAGCGCTGCCTGCCGATTGCCGCCGACGGCATACAGCCGCCGCCCGAACGGGGTGTAGCGAAGAACGCCGCCAGTGATCGCCACAACGGCGAGCACGATCGCCACCGGGAGCGGGATACCCCGATAGTTCGCTGCGATGATCATCCCGAGGAACGATACCGCGCCAACCGACACGGCCGGGAGCAAAACCAGAATCTTGAAAGACGCTGGCACCCCGGCCGAAACCTGCGCCCGCCACTCGCGCCACTGGAGAAGCGAGAAGATCAGCCACATCCCAAGCAGCACCACGATACTGCCGAGCGGCGGTAGCGACGCATCCGAGATGACCAACAAGTCCATGCTCGGTGAAATCGTCTCGGCATTCGTGATGACGAGCGATACGCCTCTGATGGCCAGCAGGCTCGCGAGTGTCACGATGAATGACGGCACGTGCATCCAGGCGATCCAGTAGGCGTGCCAGAAGCCGAGGACGACCCCAAAACCAATAGTGACGAGGACGGTGGGCCAGAAGCCGAAGCCATAGACAGTGCTTGCAAACGCCGCCACCACCGCCGATGCGGCGACCGTTGCGCCGAGCGACAGGTCGATGTAGCCCGGCACCATGACCAGAACAGCGCCAGCCGCGAGCACTGCGGTGATTGCGACCTGGCCGCTCAGATTGGTAAGGTTACGGGCGCTGAGGAACAGGCCGCCGGTGAGCATCTCCAGCACAATCCAGATGAAGATCAGTACGGCGATCATCGGGATCAAGCGGAATCGCGATTGCGATAGAATGTTCGCAAGCGTCAAGCGCGGCGTCGCCGAAACGGAGGTTACCTCCGGAGCGACGAGGGAAGGGGAGTTGGTCAAGCTGCAACCTCATGTTCGCCTGCTGCGTGGATCATCACTAGTTCTTCGGTAGCCTCGCCACGTTTCCATTCGCGGATGATCCGCCCTTCGCACATCACGAGGATCCGATCAGCCATCCCGAGAATTTCGGGCAGATCGGTGGAAACGAGCAGGATCGCCTTGCCTGCTGATGTGAGGGTATTGATCAACTCGTAGAACTCGATGCGAGCATTGACGTCAACGCCGCGGGTCGGCTCTTCGAGCACGAAGATTTCGGGATCCGTCAGGAGCCATTTCGCGGCAACCACCTTCTGTTGATTGCCGCCGCTCAGCTCACGAATGGACTGCTCAGCGGAATGACACTTTACCCGCAGGCTTGCCACATATTGCTGGATACTCTGCAACTCCAACCGGCGGTCGATGAAGCCGTTGCGGGAGAAGCGGGCCAGCGCCGCCAGTGCCATGTTGGACTCGATCGAGTGGGCCACGATCAGTCCGTCCCGCTTGCGCTCGGCCGGAAGGTAGGCCACGCCTTGTCTGATGGCGTCGCGTGGGTTGCCGATCCGGGTGGATACGCCCTTGATTTTCACCTTGCCCGTGACGGCGCCGCTGTATGCACCGAAAATCGAGCGTGCGAGCGCGAACGCCCCAGAGCCGAGCAGGCCGAATATGCCAACCACTTCACCGGCCCGAATCGTCAGGTCAACGCCACGCACAGTCGGTTGGCGTTTTGGCTCCGGGTTGGCGAGCATGTAGCCCTCGAGCTCCAGCATCGGGGCGCCGACGGCTGTTGGGACTTTCGGATACATGTCGACAAGGTTACGTCCGACCATGGAGTGGATCACCCGGCGTGTCGTGTCGCCGCCGCGTTCGAGACGGAAGTGGTCGACGATCGAGCCGTCGCGCATCACGGTCACCACATTTGCGATGCGCTCGAACTCGTGCAAACGGTGCGAGATATAGATCGTTGTGACGCCGTGAAGATGGAGGTCAGCGATCCGGTCGAACAGGAGTTCGGTTTCCCGCTCAGTAAGGCTTGCGGTCGGCTCGTCGAGGATCAGCACCTTGACGCCCTGAGTCATTGCCCGCCCAATACTCACAAGCTGTTGCTCATGCGTTGATAGGTCGCCCATGCGCGCCACCGGTGACACATGGAGTTTGAACACGTCGAGCCAGTAAGCCGTGTCGGTCCACAGTGTCTTCGAGTCTACAAAGCCCCAGCGTTGGGGCTCGCGGTTGAGGAACAGATATTCCCCAACCCGTAGCTCCGGGACGATGTTGAGTTCCTGTGGCACGAGGAACACCCCGTCGCGCTCCGCATCTCGGATGCTGGAGAATCGACGGACCGTCCCATCGATCTCCAACGTTCCGTCGTAGTCGCCGATCACGCCGGACAGGATTTTCATCAGCGTCGACTTGCCGGCGCCGTTCTCGCCCGCGACAGCATGAACGTCGCCGGCCTCGAAAGTCATAGAAACTCCGCGGAGCGCATGCGCTCCGCCAAACCTCTTATCGACTTGCGAGACCTTCGCCGCCGGAGCGCGCGCGGGCGAGGTCATCCTAGGAGCCTTTTTTGAACCACCACGGCAGGCGCGTGGCGAGCTCGTCGAGGTTGTCCTTGCTGGCGTTGAGGTGATCGACCTGGAACCACGGCACGTCCTTCATACCGTTGTTGAAGGTTGTGGAGAGTCCGAGAGGCTCGCCCTTGCCCAGCTTCTGCGCAATGATCGCCGCTTGCGTCCCGGACTGGCAATAGTCGGTGAAGTTGGAGATCGTGAGCAGGCTCTGTTTGATGAGCGCTTGCGCCCGTGGTTCCGCGTCGACGCCGTTCACCCAGACTTTGCCAGCAAGGCCCTGACCCTGCAGCGCCTGGACGACGCCATAGGCGACACCGTCATTGCCCGCGAGGACAGCAACCACGTCGTTATTATTTTTCGTCAAAGCATTCTCAACCTGCGCGCGGCCAGATTCTGTCGACCAATTCTTGTTGAACTGTTCCGACACGATCTTGATGTCGCCGCGATCAAGATAGGGCTTGAGAACTTTGTAATACCCTGCCTTTTCTTCCTGCGCGACATTGGTGCCTTCGTCGCCTAGTGCTAGGATATAGTTGCCCTTGGGATGGGCCTTCACAGCGGCCTCGGCGATCTCGATCGACATCGCGACGGCGTCGCGCGCCACGAATGCCGCAACGTCGGCGTTCATCGGCAGCGAGTCGTAGGCCACGACAGGAACGTTCGCCTTGTTGGCCTTGCGCACTAGCGCTTGGCTGGCCGCGGCGTTGACGGGACGGATCACCAGCACGTCGACTCCCTGGGTCAACATGTTCTCGACCTGCGACGCCTGCACCGTTTCGGACATCTGCGAGGCGACAGTACTAAACTCCATGCCGAGCCTGGCAGCTTCCCTTTCGAAGCAAGGTTGATCGCCATTCTGCCAGCGGAGCTGATCATAGCTCGGCAGGATCAGACCGACTTTTACCTTGTCCTTGGCCCAAGCGCCCGTCCCGCCTAGCGCAATCATTGCAAGGCCCAAAGCACAGCCACGAAGAAGCTTGTTGCGCAGGCCGGTTGCTGCATTCGTATTCTTGTACATCATGTTTCCCACTGAGGTTTCGGCTGCGGTATTGTCCGAGCCGTCTATGTCGTTAAAGTCGACAAGTTCACATATCCGTATCGCTCCCAGACCGTTGCCAATCGGACCCAAGGCGGCGGTCTGGATCCAGCGTGAAGCGACGACCCCAATCGAGGTGTGTCTTCATGCGCGAGTGCGCTTTCTCCGCGTTTCCAGCGCGCACTGCGTCGAAGATGCCGCGATGCTGAGCCGCATTGACGACAAGCCGTTCCGGATGCGCCCCGTGCATGCGCCGCGCGAGGCGATACATCTTGTCGCGAAGGCGACGAAGCGCGTGCTCCATCTCGGTATTGGCGTGGCACTCGGCGAGCGCGGCATGAAAGTCGAGGTCGAGCTGGTGGTAGCGAACAGTGTCGCCGCTCGCCGCGGTCTCTTCCTGCTCAATGAGGATCTTGTCGATCGACTGCGCTTGGTCGTCGGACAGGCACCCTGCGACAGAAGATACGATATGGCACTCAATGACCATGCGTACCTCATAAAAATCAAGAATCTCACGCGACGTGATGTGCGGGAGGCTAATGCCGCAATTGGGAACGACGACGATCAGTCCTTCGGCGCGCAACCGCTCAAGCGCCGAGCGAACCGGTCCGAGTCCGAGGTTCAATCGAGCCGCCAACGCTCGCTCCGAATAGGTTTCTTCAGACCCTTCTTCGATAAGGTGCCATCGGATCATCGAATAGGCCCCGTCTTTTAGAAGGCGGGGCTGGCCGGGCGAACTACCCAGCCGTACGATTTTGGCAGACATTTTTCAAACTCGCTTTGAGCGCCGCTTAATCCCATTATCAAATCAAATACTGTCATGGCGGTGACATGTCAATTGCGATTCTGAATTTTATGTCACGTTGGCCTAGTCACCAATAGCAATGAGAACGGCCAACATTATCTCGTCATGCGAGCTCTCGTTTGAGCGATATAAATGGTTCCCATTACGAACAAAGCGTACGTGTTGCGCGACTTTGTTACCTTTGAAGACGTTGATCTTCCCTGGTTTCGGTGGACACCCAGAAGCAAGCTTTAAGTTGTAGGTGTCTGATGGATGAGCAGGCGAAGAGAACAAAGCCGCCTTCCTATACGGAGGACAACAAGCGCCAAGTCGTGGACCTGGTGGATAGCAGCGGACGCACGCCGACGTTGGTAGCCGGCAAAGTCTGCCTGCATCCGACGTTGCTGTGCCGGTGTGCCGCGGCAGGGTCGAGCGCCTGATGCGCCATCATGGCGTACGCGGCCTCATCGCTCAGCGCCGCCGCGTGCAGACGACGGACAGCCGTCATCTCTTCCCGGTCGCCGCCATCATGGACTTGCACACGCGCAAAATCGTTGGCCGATTTGTGCGCGATCACCTGTTTGCCGAGCTGGCAACCTCAGCGCTGATGATGGCCATCCAGCGCCAGCGGCCAAACGCCAGGCTGATCCAACATTCCGGCCGCGGCATCCAATGTGCCGGTGGTGACGACACGCTTGCCCAGCCATGGTTAGGCCGACACTGGAACGTTATTTTAACTGTGCCCACGGCAGATATGCTTTGATCGCGAAAAGCCTGTCATCAGGGAGCGTTGCGCCATGCCGATCCGTATCCATCGATCTGTCGTCTCCCCGCTGTCGCGGGAAATTGTCGATCGTTGGGGCGAGGTTCCGGCCAGCGTTGCGGCCGATTTTTTCAATCGTGCTACCCTCACTGACCCGGCCATCGTCGGCGAGCTGCTCGGCGGTGCTGCGTGGTTGAGTGCGTGAAAGGCGTCGTCGTCAGCAGCGCTGTGCGCGACAGCGTTCGCCTCAGGCAATGGGACGACGTCCCGGTGTTCACGGGCCACGCCATACCGCGCGGCCCGTTCTCGATGGATCAGAGTGTGGTGAACAAGGTCATTTCTTTCGCCGGGGCGCGGGTCGCGCCGGGCGATATCATCCTGGGCGACGACGACGGGCTGGTGATGATCCCTCGCGAGGAGGCGAGGGCGCAGCTCGAAGCCGCCCTCACGCGGGGCGACGCCGAGCATGGCAAGGAACGCGAGCTGGTGACCGGTTGCTCCACCTTGGACGTGTTCAGCGTTCCCGCCGCCCGAGAAGTCACCAGCAAATGGTAGAGAGTCTGGCCATGCCGATCGATCCGCGACGCAACAGCAAGCAACTCCTGGCCGGGCCGGATCGGGTCATCGCCCGGGCGATGATGAAGGCGGTGGGTTTCACCGATGATAGCCTGTCGCGTCCGCAGATCGGCATCGCCCATTGTTGGATCGGGACGATGCCGTGCAACTGGACCCACCGCGAGTTGGCAGAACTGGTGGCCGAAGGCGTGCGGGAAGCCGGGGGCACGCCGATCGAGGTCAATACGATCGCGATCAATGACGGCATCACCACCGGCACCGAAGGGATGAAGACCTCGCTGGTCAGCCGCGAGG
>JANXXW010000449.1 GCA_025350425.1 Rhodospirillales bacterium | reverse complement strand
GCCGTGCTGGCGGTGCTGGCGTTCGGCATGTTGAAGGCGCCGGAGATCGTGGACCCTGCCCTTCGCATCCGGCGCATCGGCCACGACGCGCTGTTGCTCGGAACTGTCACCACGGTCGCGATAACGCCACATTATGCGTGGTATTTCGGCTGGCTCGCCTATCTCGCCTGCCTGGCCCCCTGGCGCTGCGTCATCTGGCTCACGGCGGCTTGTCTTTTGCTTTATCTGGACCCGGTCCACACCGCGCTCGGCTGGTCGAGCCTGATCTATGCGCCGTTCGTGCTGCTCGCCATACGGGATTGGCGTAACCCAATGCTCGCGTAAGGAGACATCGATGTCCGTCACCCTGGAACAGCCAGCCTCGACGCTGAAAGACCCTCGCCGTTATTTCGAGGACGTCGCCAACGACAGCCGGGTCGCCTCGACGCCGCCGGTGTGCCTTTATCTGGAGGTCACCAACCGCTGCAACCTCCTGTGCGAAACCTGTCCCCGGACGTTCGAAGAACTCGAAAAGCCGGCCGACATGAGCTGGGACCTGTTCACGTCCATCGTCGACCAAGTGCCCAACGTGGCCCGCGTGGTGCTGCATGGCGTTGGTGAACCGATGTTGGTGAAAGACCTGCCCAGGATGATCCGCCACCTGAAGGTACGCGGAACCTATGTGCTGTTCAATACTAACGGCACGTTGCTGGCCAAGAACAAGCGCCGCGAGATCATCGAAACCGGGCTCGACGAGTTACGCGTCTCGCTCGACGCCGCCGAGGCATCGAGCTTCCTGAAGGTGCGCGGAAAGGACATGTTCGACCGCATCGTCCGCAACATCACCGAGTTCACGGCACTCCAGAAGCAGCTCGGCTCCACCACGCCACGCGTCTCGCTTTGGCTCACGGGACTGAAGGAGACGGTGGACGAACTGCCGGCCTTCGTGAAGCTCGCGGCCAAGATGGGGATCGGCGAGGTCCATCTGCAGCGCTTGGTGTTCGATGACATGGGTCGCGGCCTGATGACCGCCGCGCAATCCCTGTTCGAGCAGACCCGCGCCGACGAGGAAGCCGCCATCACCGAAGCGACCGCGCTCGGCGCGGCACTCGGCGTGACGCTGGACGCCTCGGGCGCCACCGAACCCGGTCTCAGCATCAAGCGCCAGGCTGGGACCGCAGGTATAGGGGCGGAGGAGACGCCGTGGTCGACTTGCCGGCGTCCGTGGTCGCTGATGTATTTCACCGCGCACGGCCGCGCGCTCCCGTGCTGCATCGCGCCGTTCTCCGCGCGGGGCTACGAGAATTATACCCTGGGAGACGCGACCCAGCAGACGCTGCGTGAAATCTGGAACGGCGTCGCCTACCAGGAATTTCGCGAGAACCTGCAAGGCACCACTCCGCCGAAGCCGTGCCAAAACTGCGGCCTGCGCTGGAGCCTCTGAGCCCACGCATGGGCGTCGCCGTCGTCATTCCCACGCTGAACGAGGCCGACGCGATAGGTCCGGTGGTGCGGGAGTTGCCGCGTGACGTAGCCACGGAAATCATCGTCGCCGACAGCGGCAGCAAAGACGCAACGGTGACGCTGGCCGAGGCCGCCGGTGCACGCGTCATTGCGCTGACCCAGCGCGGCTACGGCCGGGCCTGCGCCGCCGGGGCCGCCGCCGCGTCCGCAGCGTGCGACATCATCGTGTTCATGGATGGCGACGGGGCGGACCGGGGCGACCTGCTGGCGCGTCTTGTAGCCCCGATCCAGGCCGGCACGCACGACTTCGTCATTGCCAGCCGCACGCGCGGCGCTCGCGATCCAGGCTCCATGAGTATCCACCAGGTCCTCGCCGGCCATGTCGCCGGCCTCGGCATGGGCGCGCTTTACGGCATCCGCTACACCGACATGTGCGCCTACCGCGCCATACGCCGGGACACCCTGGCCAAGCTCGGCATGACGGAGATGACTTACGGGTGGAACATCGAGATGCAGATGAAGGCCGCCCGCGCCAAGCTCCGCATCCTGGAACTGCCAATGCCCTATCGCTGCCGGATGGGTGGCGAAAGCAAGGTGGCGGGGTCGCTTAAAGGCACGGTGCGCGCGGGATGGCGTATCATGACGACCTTTGCGCGGGTCGCCGTTTCGTAACGAATTACTGATTGTCCATCCATGTCGGAATGCGCGTCGCCAAGCCCAAATCAGGTGAATACATATCGAGCGGACTGGATAAAAACATGATGGAGCGTATCGGATCGACGACCCGCATTCTCGCATTGGCCGGCGCTGGAGTGCTTTCCGGCTGTGTCGCGGTGCCGGTTGGCTCGTATCCACAGTCATTGGTCGCCTATCCCGGACCGAACAAGACCTCGGCTGAATTCGCGACGGACGACGTTGCGTGCCGCAGTGAGGCGAGTGCCGCCACACCACAAGTGCCCACGACTGCGGAGAGTGCCGCGATCAATACCGCCGCCATTCCGAATAACAACAACGCTGCGACTCAACCCACGCCTGCCGCCGTCTACTTCGGTTGCATGACCGCGCGTAACAACACGATCGCGGTCGCAAGCATGCCTAGCGCGGGCTACTACCCGCAATACGCGGTTTCATCTCCCTATCCCTATAGTGGCTACGCCTATAGTGGCTACGCCTATGGTGGCTTTCCCTACGGGGCCTACCCAAGTGAGGGTTACTATCCGGGCGCGTTCGCGGATGAGTTCTTTCTCAACCGAGATGTCGGGCTTTACGCCGGGTATGGCTATCGTGGCGGCTACGGCTACCGTGGTGGTGGATATCGCGGCGGCTATGGTTGGGGTCGCGGTGGCTTTCGCCGCTGAACGTTACGTCTTCCTCCGTTTCTTGTCGTCCTGGGCGGCGAAATCAGCGTCCGCGCCGCCATTCCCGTCCCCTGCGTTAACGAGGAGTAAGCCCCTCTCCCAAATGCGGAGAGGGGCCACCTATTTCACGGACGGGGCGCTGGCGGCGCATCGCCACGGGGTCCGCCCATCGGGCCACCGTCAGACCGGCCACCGTCAGGCCGGCCATGCATCATGCCGTGCATCCAACCGCCGGGACCGCCACGCGGGCGCGGCATCGCGATCTCCGTCGCATCCGCCGCGCTGGTGCCGATGACGCGGGCCATGACCAGTTTGCCGAGTGGATTGGAGACGCCCTCACCGCGCGCATAGAGCGTTTTGCCGACTGCGAGCTTGTCGCCGAGCTTGATGGCTTCCGGTGGGGGCAGGCGGATCATCGTGCCGTCCGTCAGCAGCACGCCGTTCAGCTCGCCCTGGGGGCCATGCAACTGGGCCTTCACCGTGCCGCTCGCGTCCATCGTGGCTTCGGCCGGGCCATGCTGATGGCGTTCGCCGGAGGAGACGACGGTGGCGTTGGTGGCGTCGTTGGTGACCGACATCGCAGCGACCATCGGCACGGCCTTGGCGCGCAGGCCGTGGATGGTGACGTTGTCGCCGGGCTTCACCGAGAATACCAGTTGGGTGGACAGGCGCGGGCTGACATGCACCTCGGTCCCGTCATCGAGGATGAAGCCGTCCACATCGCTGCGGGGCGTGAGCGTATATTGCGCGACCTTGCCCTTGATGGTGGGCAGTTGCGCGGGATCGTAGGTCGGGGATTGCTGCGCGATGGCGGCGCCGCCGAGCCCAGCCAGCAGGGTGCCCGCGAGTAGAGCGAATTTCACTCGTGACATCGTCGTTCTCCAGATCAGGCCGGAATGGCCTCAAGCTGGTAGTCGCAAGGCGCGTGCCAGACATAATATAGTGTAATAACAGCCTGCTAGCACATCACTCCGAAGGCTCGGCGTCCGGCTTCCCGACGCTCTCCGTCCGGTAGTCGGACACATCCGGGCCATGCCGCTCCAGCTTTTGATACAAAAGCTGGCGATGGATACCAAGGCGGCGAGCAGCCTCCGCACGGTTCCCGCCGCTGGCGACCAGGGCGCGACGGATCATCGCGGCCTCAAGGCGTGCGAGCGCCGTGGGCAGGTCTCCCGCGAGCCAGTCCGTCTCGGACACGGCGACGGACCCTTGCAGGAATGCGAGGTCGGCGGCGGCGATCACGGGATGGCGGCTGAGCGCCGCCGCGCGCTCCATGGCGTTGCGGAGTTCGCGGACGTTGCCGGGCCAGGGATGGGCGAGCAGCCGCGCGGCGGCCTCGGCTGAAAGGCGTTTCGGGCCGCTCAGGGCCAGGAAATACTCGGCCAGCGGCACAATGTCGGCAATGCGCTCACGCAGCGCGGGCAGATGCACCGGCACGACGCCCAGGCGGTAGAACAGGTCCTCCCGGAAACCGCCAGCCGCGACCGCGGCGGCGAGATCGCGGTGCGTGGCGGCCAGGATACGCACGTCGATTGCGACCGCCCGGCCACCCACCGGCGTCACCACCCGCTCCTGAAGAACGCGCAGCAGCTTGGCCTGCATGGGCAGGCCCATGTCGCCGATCTCGTCGAGGAATAAGGTGCCGCCGTCTGCCTCGCGAAACGAGCCGACCCGGTCGGCGACCGCGCCGGTGAAGGCGCCTCGGGCATGGCCGAACAACTGGCTTTCAAGCAGCTCGGTTGGGATGGCGGCGCAGTTCACCGCCACGAACGGGCGCGCGGCGCGCTTGCCGTGGCGGTGGATGGCGCGCGCGACCACTTCCTTGCCGGTGCCGGTCTCACCGGTGATGAGCACCGTCGCGGTCCCGTCCGCCAGCATCCCGATCGATTTCTGCACCTGCCGCATGGCGGCCGAGGAGCCGACCACCCCATCCCCGTCCGGCGCCACCGGTGCATCCGGCGCGAACTCGGCGGGCAGCATCCGGCCGAGCAGGGCCGCCAGATCGGCCCGCCCCAACGGCTTTGCGAGGTGATCGACGGCGCCCAGGCGCATCGCCTCGATGGTGTTGGCCGCAGTCGGCACGGCGGTCAGCACAGCTACCGGCGGTGGGGCCTTCATGGCGGCGATCAGGCGCAACACTTCCAGCCCGTCCATTCCCGGCATCCGCAGATCGAGCAACACCGCCTCGATACCGCCCGCCGCCAGTCGTGCAAGCGCCACCCGGCCCTCCGCCGCCAATTCGGCAACGTGGCCCAGGTCAGCCAAGGCCTCGGCGAGGCTTTCGCGTAAGGCAGCGTCGTCATCGACAATCAGGATGCGGGCCATGGTCCCTCGAACGGGAGAGTGAGCGTGAACACCGCGCCATGGTCTTCGCCCCCAAAGTCCGACAACCAGAGCTGGCCACCATGACTCTCGACCAGTTCGCGCGCGATCGGCAAGCCGAGACCTGTGCCGTCGGCGCGGCCAGTAACGAATGGCTCGAACAGGTGGTCGCGCAACTCCGGGGCCACGCCAGGACCGTTATCGGCGACAGTAACCCGCAACTCACTCCCGACCACGCCGGCGGTGATGGTCGTTTCAGTCGCCACCGCCGCCGCGTTGCGCAGCAGGTTGTCGAGCGCGCGGCGGATCAGCTCAGGATCGAGCGCAACTTGCATCGCGGGTGCTGCCACCTGAACGGCACCGCCGTGATCGGCGGCGCAGGAGAGCAAGAAGTCACGCAGCTCCACGTTCTGCGGCAGCGAAGTGTGGCGTTGAGTCATGGTCAGCAGTTCCGACGCCAGGCGCTCCAACCGTCCCACCTGGACCAGCACCGCCTCAAGCGCCCGATAGCGGCGGGCAGTATCGCCCACGAGCGCGCCCTCTGCCTTGAGGCGCATCGAGGCGATCGGGTTGCGGATCTCGTGCGCCACACCGGCTGCCACTCGCCCCAGCGCCGCGAGGCGTTCGGACTGCGCCACGCGGCGGGACAGTTCTACCGTCTCCAGCTGAGCTGCTTCCAACCGGGCCGAACTCGCGTTCAAGGCGGCGATGATGCGGTCCAGTTCGCGCTCGCCGGTCGGTGCGAGGCGTGGCAGCGCGCCCGCCTCGTGGCCCGCGAGCGCCGTTTCGATGGCGCGGACATGGCGGCCCCACGCGCGCACCAGGCGGCTCAGCCATAGCGCCATGGCGACCAGCAGGAGGAGCAACACGCCGAGACCGAGCCAGAGCTGGTTCACGGCCGGCGCCGTCTCAACCCGCGCGACAGCGAAGGCCGCGAGGTTGGCTACCGGGCCGCCCAGCCCGCACGTCTCGATCCGTAGGTCTCCGCCCTCGCGCGACGCCGGCAACCCGTCCTGCAACACCGCCGCGCCGGCGCTTTCGAGAGCTTCCAGGCCGGCAGGCGACAAGCTGGCGTTGCCGGGAGCGACGTAGGCGATCACGCCGGTGTCCGCCTGCCAGACACCGCCCGAAATACCCGAGAGCGGCTGCACTGCCAGTTTCACGACATCGGCGAGGTCGTGCCGAAACGCAGCGCTATCATCGGTCGAGGCCGGGCCGGACCAGCCGGTGGAGTAGAACGAATACGCGTCCTGGATCAGCCCGCAGGCGCGGCGCAGTTCCGCATCCTGACGCCCCGCCGCCGCCTCGCTCGATAGGCCGGTGAGACGGACGAGCAGCAGGGCAAGACCGAGGCTGGCCATCAACGACAGCGCAAACAGCACGGAAAGACGGGACCTGAGCGAGCGCACGCGGTCGCTTTACCTTTCCCTGCCCTGTGCCGCTATGCTTGCCGGATGCAATCGGACTCCCAATATCATAGGGTCACAACGAGGTTGGAATGAACGACACCTTTACGCAGCTTGCTACCCTGCCGCTGGTGCGTCTAGCGGTGCGGACTGCGGATACGCTGAGGCTGCGCCGCATCGCGCCCGATGGGGCGTTCGACGAGTCCGAAGCGGACGTGCTGGTGCTCGACCTTCTCGACGGCGAAAAGCCGCCGGCGGATACCGCTCTGTTCATTGGCGCGTTGCTGGTGTTGTCGGATGATCGCACCCTCGCCGCCGACCTGTCGATTCCAGGCGTGTTGCCGCGCACCGCCTCCGCTGGCCAGATTGCGGCAGCGACGGCGGCGGTGGCGCAAGGATTGACGGTTCGCCTGCCCTCCCCGCCTGAGTTGGGTAGCCTCACGCTGCGGGAGGCAGCCCGCCCGTTGCTGACCCCGCGCGAGATGGAGGTGCTGAGTCACATCGCCGAGGGTCTCAGCAACAAATCCATCGCGCGCTGCCTGGGCATCTCCGCGCACACGGTGAAGTATCACCTGGAAGCCGTGTTCACGAAGCTGGCCGTACGCAGCCGGGCCGAGGCGGTGACGCGCGGCTTGCGCGCCGGGCTGCTGGAAGTTTAGTTCGCGGCGAGGAACGCCAGCACGTCATCGTTGAAAGCGGTCGGGTTGTCGGCACTCATGCCATGCGCGGCCTGTGGGATCGTAACCCGTACCGCGCCAGCGATGCTTTTCTCCAAGCCATCCATGATGATGCCGAATTGCGGCTGAGACAGCGCACCGCCAACCAACAGTGTCGGGACATGGATTCCCTCTGCCTGCGAGCGCGAGAACGGCGCGCGCTGCTCGTTGATCTGACCAAGTAGTGTACGAACATTATCGCGCGAAATTTGTCGGCGTGACTCGGGCCGATTCTCCCACGAGCCAGCCCCCCCGGTGTAGGCGGTGAACACGCGCAGGGCTTCCTCCACATCGCCCGTGCGGATGAGCTTTACGGCATCGATTACGGCACCTTGCGGGCCTGCGGCACGTACCGCGCCGAAGCTGTCGTCCAGTTCACCGCCGGGTTCAGCCAGCACCAGCGCCCGCAACCGCTCCGGGAAATGCTGCGCCACGCGGAAGGCGATATGTCCGCCGCGCGAATGCCCCACCAACCGGATCGGGCCAGCGTTCAGCGCCTCAGCAAACGCTGCGACATCGGCGACATGCTGGGCAATGGTGAAGTCGTCACCGACGCCGTCCCACTTTTCCGGCCAGAAATGCCGCAGGCTGACGGCAATGACGCGATACTTCGCCCCGAACGCCGCCATCTGCGGCGCCCAGTAGCGCTGGTCCTGCAACGTGCCGTGCACGAGCACCACGGGATCGCCCGCGCCCTGCTCGACATAGGCCATGTCGTATCCGCCGATATCCAGTGTGGGCATGCCGTTCGTCCTACATCATCAGCGTGGTTGTATAGAAAAACGCGATGAACACCACGCCGAGGCCCCACACCACGCCGGTGATCTCGCGCGTGCGGCCCACCGCCATCAGCATCAGGATGTAGGCGAAGGTGCCCATGGCCATGCCGTTGATGAGGTTGTTGGTCAGCACCGTCACCAGCAAGGTCAGCACGATGGGCACGGCGTTCAGCAGGTTGGACAGGTCGATGCGTCCAAGTCCCTGCATCATCAGCACGCCGAC
This sequence comes from Rhodospirillales bacterium, assembly GCA_025350425.1. GTDB lineage: Bacteria > Pseudomonadota > Alphaproteobacteria > Acetobacterales > Acetobacteraceae > JANXTF01. The sequence continues at coordinate 3,781 of JANXXW010000449.1, read as the reverse complement.
CAGCACCAACGCGGGCGCTGTCGCCTGGCTCGGCACGATCACGAACACCGGCCACAGGAACAGCGAGAGCACGAAGAAGCCGGCAACCGTGATCGAGGTGAGGCCGGTGCGCCCGCCGGCCAGGACGCCGGTGACAGACTCGATGTAGGCGGTAACGACCGACGTGCCGAAGATCGGACCGACGATGCTGGCCGTCGCATCGGTCGCGAACGCCGCCGTGGCGTTCGGGATCGAGCCGTCCGGGCGGCGCAGATTGGCCGCCCCGGTGACGCCGATCAGCGTCCCGAGCGTGCTGAAAAACTCGGCGCACACAAAGTAGAACAGCAACGGCAGCGCCACGAGGAAATGCGTGAACAGCCATTTGAAATCGAGCGCCATGAAAGTGCCCGTGGGCCATTTGGGCAGCGCGAAGATGGAGGTGGGCACCGAGGTTATCATCTTCCCGTTGGCGCCCGGCACGAAAAACCCCACGATCGTCAGCACCGCGATGGAGATGATAAGGGCGCCGGGCACACGCCGAACCACCAGCACGGGCGTCAGCAGCAATCCGATAAAGGTCATCAGCACGGCCGGGCTTTTCAGCGAGCCCATGGATACGAGCGTGCTCGGGTTGGCGACAAGGAAGCCCGCGCCGCGCAAGCCGATAAAGACAATCAATGTTCCAACACCAGCCTGGATGCCGATCTTCAGCGCCTCCGGCACGTCCCGCGCGACGCGCTCGCGGACCTTGGACACGCTCAGCAGCAGGAACAACACGCCGGTGAACGCCACCATGGCGAGTGCGCCTTGCCACGGCACCCCCATCTGCTTCACCACGACGAAGGTGAGGATGACGTTTGAGCCCATGGCGGGTGCAACCGCCAGCGGCAGGTTGGCGGCCAGCCCCATCATGACGCAGCCGAAAATCGCCGCGATCGCGGTGCCGATCACCAGTTCGCCGCGATCCATGCCGGCCTGCGACATGATCGCCGGGTTCACCGCAATGATATAGGCCATGGCGGCGAAGGTCGTGGCGCCCGCGATGATCTCCTGCTTCGCGGAGGAACCGCGTTCCGAGAGGCGGAAGTATCGGTCGAGGAAACCGTCTTCCTTTTGTAACACCGCGCTGTCGCTCATCGAGATAAACCTTTCACCAAACCACCGGATGCGTCTGCCCGGTCTGTACGTTCACGAAACCCAATGGCGCCTGCTCGCACGGCGCCACCAGCACCCATTGCCAAGGCGCACAGGTCAGCGTGGCAAAGATCAATCGTTCCGGAAACCCTGGATACCAGCGCGGACTGAACGTCGGCTCATACATCCAGTCCACCGCAGCGGCCGCGTCGTACAGCTTCTGCATCTCGGCGTTCAGTTCCTCGGCGGGGCGGCATGTCATGAGGCCGCCGATCTCGTAGCGCACGGTGGCGACAAGCTCGCCGCCGACCACCAGCGCCCAGCCGCCTTGCAATTCGACCAGAGCGTTGACAGCCTTCGCCATCGCGGCGTCCGAAGAACCGACGGCCCAGATATTATGCTTGTCATGCGCCACCGAGCAGGCGAGCGCGGTATCAGGCGTGCGCGGTCCGGTACCGAGCCAGAACATCTTCGACGTGCGCGCCTCGCCGGAGAACCGGTCCACGATGGCGAACTTGGTGACGTTGCGAGCGGCGTCGCGCTGCACCGCCCCGTGCTCGACCGGCAGTTCCATTTCGATGAAGCCGTCCGCCCAGTGGAACGGACGCAGCAGCGCCGCCCGCATGGTTTCGCGGCCGGGCTCGGCGGTGATGCAAAAATCGTCAGATGTCAGCGTGCGGCCGATGTTGACGGTGCGCGTGGCCCAACCCGGCCATTCGATACGGGGCACCGCCGGCAGGAAGGTCTTGGCGTCCGAAACCTGCTCTCCATCGGCCCAGACCTGCGCGATCTCCAGCGCGACAACATCGGACAGCAGCACGATGTCGGCGAACCTTCCCGGCGCGAGGCTGCCCACCCAGGGCGTCAGTCGCATGTGCCGCGCGGGGTTCAGCGTCACGCACTGGATGGCGATTTCCGGGGCGAGGCCCAGGCCGATCGCGGTGCGGGCATTATGGTCGGTGGCGCCCAGCCTGATGGTGTCCGAAGCGCTGCGATCATCGGTGGTGAAGGCAATCTGCGACCAGTCCGCAAGGCCCCGCCCCAGAAGGTAAGGAATTACCTGATCCATCGAATACGGACGCAACTCGACGAAGATGCCGCGCGTGAGCTTCTCCCATACTTCCTCCGGGGCCCATGCCTCGTGATCGGACGCGAGGCCGGCGGCGGCGAAGGCGTTGATGCTGGCGTGGTCGCGCAGGCCCGAGCCGTGGCCCTCCACCACGCCGCGCGCCTCGAACGTGGCACGGATCATGCCCCATAGGCGTTCGTAGGACGGGCTTTCCGGATTCCACACGGCCGGCCAATCCATGACCTCGTCGAGCCCGGCAACCATCGGGCTGGCCGCCATGAAGCCGCGCTGCTCGTCGTAGCCGTAATAGCCGCCACCCCATTCATAGGCGGTCGGCGGCACCGCCGAGCCCGGCAGTGGAAATATCTTCAGCGGCGAGCCGCGCTTGCGGGCCTCCAGCCAGAATTCGAGGTTGTGCGGCCCATTCACGTTGGCGAACTCATGGCTGGCCTCGCAGGTCCAGGTGTTGCCGCGCGGCAGCACCATCGCCGCTTCCCACTCAGGCGTCAGATGCGAGCTTTCGATGTGCTTATGCACCTCGCCGAACCCCGGCACCGCCGCCAAACCGGGCAGTCGCACGCGGCGCGCGACCTCGCCCGTGTATTCGCCGGCGGGTCCGACCCAGGCGATACGCCGGCCCTTGATCGCGATCTCCTGGTCCTCCCGCCAGGTGCGGGTATGCACGTCGAGGAGCCTGTCCACGCGCAGCAGCGTGTCCGCGGGACGCTTGCCCAGCGCGGTCAGCACGAGATCTTGCCGGATCAACGTTTCGCTGGCGGCATCGATCAGGAGGTCGTCGGGAAGTAGGTTCATGCTTGGCATCGGAGGCGATGGCCTAGCAAAATGCAAGCCACCGGGTTGTGGTAACGAGTTAGGCAGATGCGCATTTTCGTCCTGATCCTTGCCACGTTGGCTTTCGTCGCCGGCCTCATCATCGAGCCGGCGGCATTGCTGCAGATCGCGCGTTTCTGCCTGCGAGGTCATTGCGGTGTGCGGCCGTTGTGGATCGAGACCGGAGGCGCCGCGATCGTGGTGGCGCTTGTCGTGGCTGTCATCATCGATCGTCGCGAACCGCCGCCGCCGCCGCCGCCGCCGCCGCCATCGCCATCGCCATCGCCCCGCCGCAAGCCCAGAACAAAGCCCGGGACAAAGCCAAACACCGGGACGATGCTGGTCAAGAACGTTCCGCCCAAATCCAGGCGGGTGAAAAAACCATGAGGCATCGGTCGTTTCCACAAACCGTATGGGCGACGCCCCAAACGGTCCCACCCCGCTCGGAAACCCTGCTGCTGGTGCAGGATCATCGCCGAACTGCATGGATGTGCAGGACCTTGGCGCGTCCCGCCGCCAGGGCAGCCCTGCCCGGCTCGCTCGCTCGTGACCACATGGCCGGCATGGACAAACGCATTCCGATTTCCGACCACTTCGACGGCGAACGCTTCTTCAATCCGGGGCCATCTGCACCCCGTGGCGCGGGTGATCTGGTTCGGTGGCAGCGGGAAAGGCGCCGTGCGGAGTGGCCGCGCCGGGTGATCGACCCTGCCTTCCCATCCCCGCCCCTGACCGTGACGCCCGGCACCGCCGCCGTCACCTTCATCG
>JANXXW010000441.1 GCA_025350425.1 Rhodospirillales bacterium | reverse complement strand
CGGATCGGCAATGCCTTTTCCGGCAATGTCGTACGCCGTTCCATGATCTGGCGAGGTACGGATGATCGGCAATCCCAAAGTGACGTTGACCCCGTGGGACATGTCCAGCGTCTTGATCGGGATCAGCGCCTGATCGTGATACATGCAGATGGCGACATCGTAGCGGTCACGTGCGAATTGCGTGAACATCGTGTCCGGCGGCCATGGTCCGGACGCGTCGATCCCCTCGGCTCGGAGCACCGCGATCGCCGGCATGATGATGGCCTGCTCCTCGTCGCCCATGGCACCACTCTCACCCGCATGCGGGTTGAGCCCTGCTACCGCCAGCCGGGGCTCCGGAATTCCGAACTGCTCGCGCAACGCGGCGGCCGTGATACGGGCCGTGGCGACGATCACCTCGGTGGTCAGCATCGACAATGCCTGGCGCAGAGAGACGTGAATCGTCACCGGCACCACACGCAGCATCGGGCTCGCAAGCATCATCACGGGGAGCGCCGCGCCGGTTAGCGCCGCCAGGAACTCGGTATGGCCGGGATGCCTGAAACCGGCGGCATACAGCACTGCCTTGTTGATCGGGCTGGTGACCATCGCCGAGGTCTGCCCCGACTGTGTCAACGACACCGCGCGCTCGATCGAGGCGATAATCGCGGCAGAGTTAGCCGGGTCCGGTCGCCCGGCCACCGGGTGGCTCGCCAGAGGCAGGCGAAAAACCGGCATCGCGAAACGAAACATTTCGGCTGCTTCGCGAACATCGTTCACAACGCTTATTTCAGTGCCAGCGAACCGTTCCGGATCATCGATCAGCACGAACGGAAAGCCATCGCGCCGCGCCTGCCATGCCTTCACGGCAATCTCCCCGCCGATCCCGGCGGGGTCGCCCATGGTGAGCGTGAGGATGCCGCTCAAATGTGCAGTGCGCGTCCTTCGACGGCGAGCGCAGCCTCCTTGACGGCCTCGTTCAGCGTCGGATGGGCATGACAGGTCCGCGCGACGTCTTCGCTGCTGGCGCCGAACTCCATCGCCGTTGCCAGTTCGGCGATCAGGGTGCCGGCATCCGGCCCGATGATGTGCGCGCCAAGAATGAGATCAGTCGTTTTGTCTGCAAGGATCTTCACGAACCCTTCGGTCGCATTCATTGCGCGCGCGCGGGCATTGGCGGTGAACGGAAACTTGCCGATCGAATAGGCAACGCCGTCTGCTTTCAACTGCTCCTCGGTCCGCCCAATCGAAGCGACCTCAGGCCACGTGTAGATCACACCTGGAATGACATCGTAATTCACATGACCGGCCTGACCGACCAGCCGCTCGGCAAGTGCCACGCCCTCATCCTCGGCCTTGTGCGCCAGCATCGGACCGGAGATCACGTCGCCAATGGCGTAGATGCCGGGGATGTTTGTCGCCCAATGGGCATCGACCTTCACCCGTCCGCGCTCGTCGGTCTCAACACCGATCTCCTTGGTGCCAAGCCCTTCGGTGTAGGCCCTCCGCCCGATCGCCAGCAGCACGACATCGGCCTCCAGCGTCTCGGCGGCCCCGCCTTTGGCTGGTTCCAGCGTCAGCGCTACGCGTGCGCCCGAAGTATCGGCCTGGGTCACCTTGGTCGAAAGCCTGAATTTGATGCCCTGCTTGCCGAGGATACGCTCGAAAGTCTTGCCGACCTCGCCGTCCACTCCTGGCACCAGCCGATCCAGAAATTCCACGACGGTAACTTCGGCTCCAAGCCGATGCCAGACGCTGCCTAGCTCAAGGCCGATATACCCGCCGCCGATAACCACGAGATGGCGGGGGATTTGATCCAGTTCCAGCGCACCGGTCGAGGTTACGATGCGTTTCTCGTCGACCTCCACGCCCGGCAGTGGAATGCTCTCGCTACCGGTCGCGATCACGATATGCTTGGCGCTATACTCCACGCCATCGACCGAAACCTTGCCAGGCGCGGTAATCCGTCCCTCGCCCTTCAGCCAGGTCACCTTGTTCTTCTTGAACAGAAACTCGATGCCCTTCACGTTGGCACTCACAACCTCGCCCTTGCGGGCCTGCATCCGTGCGAGGTCGATCGTTACTCCCTCGACCATGATGCCGTGATCCTTCCAGGTGTGCATCGTCTCGTGGAAGTTCTCTGAGGATTGCAGCAGCGCCTTGGAAGGGATGCAGCCGACGTTGAGGCAGGTGCCGCCCAGCGTCGTCCGCTTTTCGACACAAGCGACCTTCAGCCCGAGTTGCGTCGCCCGGAGCGCGCAGACGTAACCGCCCGGTCCAGAACCGATGATGATGACATCGAAAGTGTCGGCCATTTTAGATATCCAGTAACATGCGGCGAGGGTCCTCGACGCTTTCCTTCACACGCACCAGAAAGGACACGGCCTCTTTGCCGTCAACGATCCGGTGGTCGTACGACAGCGCCAGATACATCATCGGCCTGATCTCGACCTTGCCGCCGATCGCCATTGGACGGTCCTGGATCTTGTGCATGCCCAAAATCGCCGATTGCGGCGGGTTGAGAATGGGTGTGGACATCAATGAACCGTAAACTCCGCCGTTGGTGATGCTGAACGTGCCACCGGTCAACTCATCGAGCTTCAAGCCGCCATCCCGAGCCCGCTTGCCCAGTCCGGAAACCGTCTTTTCGATTTCGGCAAAGCTCATGCTGTCAGCGTGGCGAACCACTGGCACAACCAAGCCATTCGCACCGCCCACTGCGATTCCCATATGAACATGATGCTTGTAGACGATCTCGTCACCGTCGATCTCGGCGTTGACGGCTGGAAACTCCTTCAGCCCCGCAACGCATGCCTTCACGAAAAAGGACATGAAGCCAAGCCGGACGCCGCCATGCTTCTTCTCGAATGCATCGCGGTATTCGCTGCGCAATGCCATAGCGGCAGTCATGTCCACCTCGTTGAAAGTGGTCAGCATGGCCGCGTTGTTCTGTGCCTCCTTGAGCCGCATGCCGATGGTCCGGCGCAGGCGCGTCATCTTCACGCGCTCCTCGCCCTCCTCCAGTTCACGTGGCGCCTTCGGCGCGGGCGCCGCGGCCGGTGTGGCCACTGGACGCGCCAGGAAGTCGAGCACATCCCCCTTGGTGATGCGACCGTCTTTGCCGGTCCCGTCCATCTGCCCTGACCTGAGGCCACGCTCCTCCATCATCTTCGCTGCGGATGGCATCGGCGCATGTGCCTCCGCGACCTCGGCAGGCGGTGTCGCGGGGCGGGAAACCGGACCCGACGGAGTCGGCGGCGGATTGACGCCGGCGGGCGGATTTGCGGCAGGCTTAGACCCCGTCGCCGGTGCGTCCGGCTTGGACGAAGCGGGCTTGGCGGTACCGGCCTCGTTCAACAAGGCCAGCAACGCGCCCACTTCGACCTCGCCGCCCTCCTGGACCGAAATATCGCCCAACACGCCTGCGGAAGGTGAATTCACCTCCACCGTCACCTTATCGGTCTCAAGCTCGACCAGCGGCTCATCAGCAGCAACAGCCTCGCCCGATTTCTTGAGCCAGCGCGCGACGGTTGCCGACGTGACGCTCTCGCCCAGGGTGGGCACCTTGATCTCGGTCGGCATAGGTTGGTCCAATTCTCTCGATGGTCTTAGTTCAGGGCGAGTGCCGAACGCACCAGTGCCGTCTGTTGCTGCGTATGCACGCGGGCCTGCCCGGTAGCCGGGCTGGCCGCTTCCTCACGCCCGACATATTCAGGGCGCCGGGCCTTCA
>JANXXW010000430.1 GCA_025350425.1 Rhodospirillales bacterium | reverse complement strand
AACAAGGGGCTGGATAAGCCGATTGGCGGGTTGAGTTTTAGGTTGCGTTGAAGAAACTCGGCATAAGTCGGGTCAAACCCCTCGAAAGTCACCGATCTGGCGTGTCGATCACGTCAGATCGGTGACGTAGCATGAACAGGTTGGCGAGCCCGCCGATCACGAACAGGCGGTGCGCGTTCTTCTCAAGCCCGCTATACCGCGTGCGACCTTGATGCCCCGTCGTTTCAGATGCTCATGCACGGTCTCGAAATGCGAATATCTACATGCGTTCGAGACGAGCTTGGCTTTGCATGCGACGCTGGCAGCGTAATCGGAACCGGGGAATAGCTTATCTTCGCCACTAACCTGTCCAGCCAATCGGGGCCAGCTCTCCATCTCTTTCATATCGGCAGTCCCGCCGTCTCCAGCCCGTCCGCCAGCCGCGCCAAAAAATCGGCGTTCACCGGCAATGTCGCGATTACCTGACCGATCGACAACTCGGGCTGGGACCGACGCAATCGCATAGCCGATAGCCGCGCCTCGTCATGATGACCCTGGCGCGCCTCCGCAGCGGCCAGGATACGGTGCGACCACAGGGCGCTTGGTGACGACCGCAAACCCAGGCGTATCCACCCCGACGCTTCGCGGTAATTTCCGGCGTCGAAGGCTGCAATACCGAGTCCGATATAGGTATTAAAGATTTGTGGCGCTTCTGGGTCGATCCGTAGAGCGTGGCGAAATTGCGCGGTTGCGGCCGCTGTATCGCCGCGATAACTCCGCAGCCAAGCGCTACGCTGCCAAGCCCAGTGCGACGCCGGGTCGGTTGCCAACGCCGTATTGATGCAGTGTTCGGCATTGGGCAGATCGCCGATTGCAGCATAGGCCGCGCAGAGTGTGGTTTGCACAGTGGCATCGCCGTTATCACGAAGTGCCGCCTCATGGGCCAGGCGTAACACTGCATCACGATCGGCAGCCGGGCACGTCGTCCAAGTATAAACGACGCGCTGCGCATGGCACCAAGCCGCCAGCGCCAGCGGTAGGGCATATTCAGGATCACGCTCATGCGCCTTTCCTGCCAACTCGACGGCCCGGGCCGCCGATGCCGGCTCGGCGATCGAGGCGAGCGGCAGCGCGAGAAGCGCAAGCGCGAGCGCCTCTGGATGCTTAGGCCGGTAGCGGCTGGCGCGAGTCAGTTCCGTTTGCCATCTCCCGGGTTGTAGCAGCGTCGCCACGGACGGCTGTGGTAGCCTGTTGATGATTGTACCTCGCGTATGGCCGGACCTCAGGGTTTCCGACGGCCGCTCGCGATAGGTAACTCGGTAAGCGGCAGAAAACCGTCCTAGATGCGAGAATCCCCGGCTTGTCGCGATGGCGGTGACCTCACCGTCATCCACCTCTCGCAAAAAATCGTCATGAACACGCTCAAGCCGTACCCGCCGTAACCAAGCGATCGGGGATGTTCCTAAGAACCGGTGGAAATGCTTCTGCACCGTCCTGTTCGAAACACCCGCGGCTGCGGCGATCTGAGACAGCGAAAGCGGGTGATCCGAGTGTTCACTGATGTATGAGACGGCGCGCCGGAGACACGCTGGCAGCACCACGCTCCCAGGCGGCTGCGGCGCGGTGAAGCCCGGCTCGGTGTCTACATGCGGCATTCGGACCCTCCATTTTGTCGGCTGGTTCGCGGCAGACAACGAACACAAGGCGTCTGCGCCAAGTCGTCCGCCCCCCTACAAAAACAGGACGCTTTTCGGTAGCTCGGGCGCAATCCGGATAGTGAGCGACGCCGACAAGCCTCATTCTCCCGCTTCTTGTTGGCAAAATCAGAATAGGCGGGAACCCACCGCCGAAGGGGAAAATCGTTATGACTGCACGCGGTATCTCCGGCGCCCTGGCAAACTGCCTGATCGCAGCCACCCTGGCCGCACCGGCGGCCCGAGCTGACGTGGTTACCGACTGGAACGAGACAGCCCTCAAGGTGACTGACCTCGCCGGGCTGCCACCCCCGTCACAGGCGCGAGTAATGGCGCTCGTCCACACGGCGATCTATGACGCCGTCAATAGCGTGGACCGCGATCACCGACCGTATCTGGAGATCAGCACCACGACGCCCGGCGCCAGATTAGAGTCTGCGGCGGCCACGGCAGCGCAAGTGATGCTGGCGCATTTGTTCCCCCAGCAGCAGGCCATGCTTGACCTTGCTTTGAAGACTTCCCTCGGAGGTGTCCCGAACGATACGTCGAGTTCGAACGGCGCTGCCGCCGGGCGTGAAGCTGCCGACAAACTTTTCATGGCGCGCCAGCATGACGGCTCCAACGTACCAATTCCCTATCGAGGCCGCACCGGGCCCGGTGCCTGGCAGCCAACCGCCCCGGCCAAGGCGCAACCAGCGCTCCCGCACTGGGGCAACGTCACACCGTTCGTGCTGACCGGGGCGAGGCAGTTTGCACTTGCGGCGCCGCCATCGCCCGACAGCGTGGCATTCGCCCGCGATTTCTCCGAGGTCAAGCGGATGGGCGGCTGGACGACAACCGATCGAACCCCTGAACAGACCGCAATCGCGATCTACTGGGCCGGCTCTGAAGTGCCACCCTGGAACGCCGTGGCGCGGGCTGCGGCTGCGGATCACCGGAACAGCATATCGGACAACGCACGGCTGTTTGCCGTTCTCAACTTGGCGATCGCGGATTCTCTGATCGTCACGTTTTCCTACAAATACGAATATGACACTTGGCGGCCGATCACCGCAATTCAGGCCGGGGACACGGTAGCCAGTCTTAACCTCGCGGCCGATCGCTCCTGGCGCCCTCTGCTGATCACGCCCCCGTTTCCGGAATATCCATCCGCGCATTGCGCTACGTCGGGTGCGGCCGCGACCGTCCTGCGAACATTCTTTGGCTCCGATACGGTAAACGCCAGCGCGATATATCCGCCGCTCGGGATCCAACGCACATGGAAGACCTATACGGAGATCGTCTTGGAAGTTGAGAACGCACGAGTTTGGGGCGGGATCCATTTCCGAACCGCCGACGAACAAGGAACCCGGCTAGGCGAGGAGATCGCCGGCTACGTTATGAAAACCTCCCTCCAGCCAGTCGCCTCACAATCGCGGTAGGCAACGGCTTCGGACGTTCGTGACTCGGCGGTGATTCATCTGTCATGGATCGCCGTCACCTTGCGAACCCATCTCGCCCTTCGGGCACTGAAATACGAATGCGTATATCGATAGTCGTTCGAGACGGACTTGGCTTTGCATGCGAAGCTGACGGCTTAGTCGGAACCGGGGAATAGCTTATCTTCGCCGCCAACCTGTCCAGCCGATCGGGGCTACCTCTCGCTGTGTCGAACAAAATCAGCTGTTACCAGGATACGCTCCTGCTCCGTGCCAATCCTCGAATGCCTGATGCTGCCACTGGCGATCTTTTTAGCCAGCGGCTGGTTGGAGCGTCGTCTCGAGAGCATGTACCGGCCCTAGGCCCAATAGCCGGGCCGGCACATGCTTGGTCATGGCGTCGATTTCGTCAGACGTGAAATGGGTGAACCGGAGATGTTCAATCCATAACCGCATCGCCTCGATCGGCATCGGCGTGGAGAACTGCCCGCAGTCGCTGGTAACCAGGCAATTCTCGGGACCCACCGCTCGCATAATTGCAGCCGCCTGTACGACCGAGGTCGCTCGTGTCGGGTCCGTTGGGTCCCACACGCCATTGGGCAGCGAACTGAAGCCGAATTCGAGGGCGGCGCCGTAGTCGTCCACCATGCGCTTGAGGTCGGCGGTGGGAAACTTCATCACGTGGTAATTCACCGTATGCACGACCAGCTTGGTGATCCCGCGTCGGTGCGCCTGCTCCAGTAGCACATAGGCCTCGGGCATCGAGAGATGGCCTGTCGCAAGCATGATGTCAGCTCCGGCCACCATGTCGAGGATACGATCCACTTCAGGCTTGATCGAACCATTATCCCGCAGGATGGTCTCGCCCACCTCCGGGAACTCCATGCCGATGCTTTCATAGCCCATGCCGCGCCCGGTCCGGCGAACGTAGGCCGCATGGTTCTCCGCCCACATTGAGGGCATCCACACCGCCTTCACACCACCCTTGATGGCCAGCGCCACTGCTACGGGGTTAAGGCCACCTACCGAAGGGTTGAGGCAAATCAGTCCAAACACGTCGATGCCGCCCTCCACCGCCTTGCGCGCAATGTAGGCGCGGTCGGCGGTTGGGCCTGCGTGGCTCTTGAGCATAACGGCGCGCATCCCCGTGGCCTTCGCCAGCCGAACGATGTCCACGTCATCGAGCAGACGCGCGCAGAAATCCGGATGGCCGTGAATGTGGATATCGATAGTGCCTTCGAGGGCCTGATAGATGCCAGTGCCGATGGCGAGCTTCTCGACAGACAGGTGCGCGATACTCATCGTTGATCATCCATAATATTCAACTGGATCATGGTGCCGTTGCCAGCGCCGCACGGAACGCGGCACGGGCGGCCTCGCTGTGGATGTAGGAATAGTCTTGTGGACTCGGATCACCGGGCACCATTCGCAGATTGACGAATACAGGCCCACTCAGCGCCAATATTTCGGGGAGTGCCGCAGCGAACTGCACGAGTTCGTCGAACTGAAACACCTCGCGGATGCCGGCAGCGCGTGCGACCCCAGCAAAATCCACCTGATCAGCGGCGGGAAGCGGGTGCGAGCCGTTGGCCTCGTAGCAGCCGTTGTTACAGACAAAGTGGAACAGGTTGGCTGGCCGCGCACCAGCGATGGTAACGAGCGAGCCTAGATTCATGAGTAAGCTACCGTCGCCGTCCAGCACGATCACACGCCGATCCGGTAGGCCTATTGCGAGGCCCAATGCGTGCGACGAAGCTTGGCCCATGGCACCGATCGACAGATAGTTCAGCGGGTGGGGGTCGATGCGCATCCAGTCGAACGCCGCCTGATACGTCGCCACCACGATCGCCTCGCCTCGAACGCGCGCGATGGCACGTAAGCAATCATCCCTGCGCATCATCAGGCCGTCACCTCGCGCCCGATCAGCGCCACCATCGGCCGTTCTTGCGTGTAGGCGGCGTCGATCGCGGATGCGAGCGCAGCTACATCTCCGGTGTCCTCGATGCTGATCCGCTCGACACCCATGGCATCCAGGATCGGCCCCACGATGCGGACGGCGTGGTGCGCTGACCTATCCGGCAGCTGGTCCGCCTCCTTACCCTGCATGCCCACGATCATGCAGACGGGCTGGCGATACTTCACCGCGATGGCGCAGATGGAGTTGATGCTGTCCAGCAACCCGGTCTGCTGCATCAGCAAGACAGCGCGATGCCCGGCAAAGGCGAGTCCGGTACAGATTGAGATCCCCTCATCCTCCTTGCACAGCCGGATCAGGTGAAACCGGCTATCGCGGGACAACGGCCAGAGCAGCCCCTCGCTGGTTACGATGTCCGGTACGGCGGCAACGAACCGCACCCTCGCCTGGTCAAGCGCCGTGATGATGGCAGCACCCGACGGGCCGGACGGCATCAAGACCAGTCACCGAGCAAGCGGTTCCATTTATCGACCCGAGCGCTCACGCCCACCTCGTCATGCTTTGCACAGTGCAACGGCCCCTAGAATATATTGTTTCAATAACACAAACTACTCCGAGCGGCTCCACGTTATCCCACCAGTCACCGTGAATGAGGACCGCTCGAATCTCGTGCGTATCCTGCACCACAAACTTCCGATGTCTAGACCTCGCGTTGGCTCGCGCCGGTCTGCGGAACCTGGAACTAGTGCCGGTAGATCGGTGTGGCGTGACAGCATTTGCTTCGAGCAAATGCGTGTAGCGCAACTGGGATCACATCCCATGGCTTTCGCTCATACGTCAGTGCATGGTCTGACTGGACTGCTCCATCAGATACTTCGCAGTCCACTCAGATAGCGCCTCGACCGAAGCCATCAGACAAAAAACACGGCGATCCACGCATCCATATCACGCGACAGCACACCCTCGGTTCGGGATGTAGCGCTAGCCTCGGACCTTGAGGTGGCAATTAAGACCACCTGGTTATGCCTATTTGACACCCCTACGCGCAATGATTACTTTTTTTTGGCGGTCACACGCGGAATACTTCACAAAAAGTCTCAAGCCTTTCCGTCTCAATCTGTCGGGTTCGCGTGAGCGGATTGTCGTCACCGATTTGGAGTCCACGTGATCGCATCAATCTACTCAAATGTGCTCAGTCCGGCTCAGATGGCCGGCGCTACGTGGGGAATGTCGGGGGCTTGGTTCAGTGCCGGTGGTACGTGTGTCGTATTCTGTCGCTCGCTCTCCATGCTGCTCGGCAGGCTCGAGCGCCCAGCGCACGCCTCCGGCCCGCTTTCGGTGTAGCGGGAGGAATTACCGGTGGGACCAGTTGTCGATCCCGTTCACGCCGATCAGGACATGCCGCGCCGCACCGGCATAGTGGTGATCGGCGGCGGAATCGCCGGGGTTAGCACCGCTCTCAGCCTAGCGCAGCGTGGAAACCATGTGGTGATCTGCGAGAAGGGGGAAATCGCAGGAGAGCAGTCCAGCCGCAACTGGGGCTGGGTGCGCAAACAGGGGCGAGACCCCCGTGAAATCCCGCTTGCCATCGAAAGCCTGCGCATGTGGCAAGATCTCAACACGGTCGTCGGCGGTGAGACCGGCTTCCGGACCACGGGTAACATCGCGCTCGCCGTGAATAAGACTGACTTGGCACGACGCACGGCCTGGCTGGAGCACGCGCGTCAGTTCCAGATTGATACTCGGCTGCTTGGGCCGGGACAGGCCAATGATCTTATGCCTGGGGCAAGTTCGAAGTTTGAGCTGGCAATCCATACTCCCAGCGACGGACAGGCCGAGCCTCAGAAGGCGGTGCCGGCGATGGCGCGCGCGGCCCAGCGCCTGGGTGCCACGATCCTGACAGGATGCGCGGTTCGCGGTCTGGATCGTGTGGGCGGAAAGATCAGGGGCGTGGTCACCGAACGTGGTCGCATCGCCTGCGATGCCGTGGTGTTGGCTGGCGGAGCGTGGTCACGACTTTTCGCCGGCAACGAGAATTTGTATCTGCCGCAGCTCCTCGTTGGTAGTGGCGCTATGCGCACCGAACCGCTTGAAGGCGGGCCGGAGATTGCCGCAATCATCGACCGCGTCGCCTTCCGCCGCCGGCTCGATGGCGGCTACACCGTCGCCAGCTTCTTAATGCAGGCCGACATCGTTCCCGATTCCTTCCGGTTGCTGCGGGCCTTCCTGCCGCGCCTGCGCGCCGATGGGCACGATCTGAAGTTACGGATAGGCCGACGGTTCGTGTCTGGATTGCGCACGCCCCGCCATTGGTCGCTCGATGATGAGACACCGTTCGAACAAACTCGCGTGTTTGATCCCGCTCCGAATATCTCCGACACCGATGCCGCGCTACGTCGTCTGGCTGGACTGTTTCCGGTATTTCGCCAGGCCCGGGTAGCGCAGCATTGGGGTGGGATGATCGACGTAACGCCCGATGCGATCCCAATCATATCACCGGTGGCGAGCCACCCCGGCTTCTACATCGCGACCGGCTTCTCCGGCCACGGCTTCGGCGTCGGGCCTGCGGCTGGGCGCCTGATGGCCGATCTGGTAACGGGCGCCCCGCCCGTGGTCGATCCAGCACCGTTTCGGCTGGATCGATTCTATAGCCACTTCGCATGAACCCGGATCACCCACGCATCACTACCGCTCCCGCTCCGTCCGAACCCGACCCCGCGCGGGGTACGGCCATTCCTGCCGATCTTGGAGTGAGGCAACCAAAAATCTGCTCACCAAGGGAGGTCGGAGAGCAACTATTGTGGAATATCCCGGGCTCACCCATAGCCATGAGCGCCCAGCGGAGGCAGGCTACTGCATCAGCGCCATCGCACAGCGGCATGTGCAGGGGCAACCTTGCATGAAGATCGCGGCCACTCCGGCAGATAGCGTGACCATGAGTGAGGCGCTGGACTTTGGTGAAATCGACTGGAACAATTGGGTTCGGCAATGACAATGGACGGTAGCAGTCTAACCGCGATGACCAGCGAGACGATGCGACCCGAGCTCCCGCCACGCCCACCGATGTTCGCGCCGGGTGCGGTGATGATCGAGAAGCCGACAATGGCCGACATTACGGCCGCCGAATGGCGCGTGCTGGAGGCGCAGCGTGCGGTGCATGACTGCGGTCGGCAGGCCAAGGCTGTGGTCGATCTGATGCGGGTCGCCAGCGCCGACCCCTCGTTCGGGTATGCGATCAGTATGTATGCCCATGGCCTCCAAGCCGCCACGCTGGCGATACAGGACGGCCGTGACGAGGAGTTCGTCGTCGTCTGTCTGCTGCACGATATCGGCTTCACCATTGCCGGTCCGTCGCATGGCGAGTTTTCGGCCAGCCTGCTCCGGCCCTATATCAGCGAGCGCAACCGTTGGGTGCTAGAGATGCACCAGTTGTTCGGCTTCCCGCATATGTCGGAGCATCCCGAAGTGACCGTTGATGAGCGCGAACGGTTTCGCGGCCATCCGCATTTCGCAGCGACGGCGGATTTCGTGGCGCGTTACGACCAAAACGCAGTTGATCCCCGCATTCCCGTGATTGGTTTGGAGGCCTTCGAGCCAATGGTGCATCGACTCTTCGCCAAAGCACCGCTTCGGCGTTTTCAGCCCGGCCTGGACTAGCGCCGTTGAACTGGATTGCGCCGCTCGCCAGAGACCTCGCCGGACCTGTAATTCACCCCAGGCCCGATACGGGCCATGACACATTGGGGTTGAACCTCAACGAAAGCCCGATCCCACCCTCGCCGCTGGCGATCCAGGCCGCACTCGCCACCATCACCGGCGTGAACCGCTATCCGCCAACCAATGGAGGTGAGCTTATTGCAGCCCTCGCCGCGGATACGGGCGTACCCGCCGCGCAGATTGGTGTCGGCGTCGGGTCGGATATGTTGCTCCATCTGCTGTGCATGGTCTCGCTAGCACCCGGGCGCAGCGCGGTGATGCCGTATCCCTCGTTCCCGCGGTACGCCGGCTCCACCCACATCGCTGGCGCGCGAGCAATCGCGGTGCGGGTCACGCCCGACGGCGCCAACGATGTGGAGCCTATGCTGGCTGCGATCGGGCCGGACACGAGTATCGTGTTTTGCTGCACCCCCAACGGCAATACTGGTGCGGTATTACCCGCGAGCGCGCTGCGTCGTCTCGCGCTTCAGGTACCGAACAACGTCATGCTTGTGGTCGACGAGGCCTATGCCGAGTTCGACCTGGAAGCGCAGACGCTGGAAATTCTGGCCGAACGCTCCGGGCCCTGGGCAGTCACGCGCACTTTCTCGAAAGCCTACGCCCTTGCCGGGCTACGGGTCGGCTACGTTCTGTGCTCCGATAGCCGGGTGCCTGAACTCCTGCGGGCGGCCCGCCCGATCTTCGAGATGACCTCTCCCAGCCTTGCCGCCGCAACGGCGGCGTTGGGCGATAAGGCACATTTGCGCGAGATGCTGCGCGTTATCGGTGAGGGGCGCGAGCAACTGATGGTGGGGATGCGGGCACTAGGCCTCGACCCACTGTCATCCCGCGCCAATTTCGTCACCTCCGATCTGCGCCGACCGGCAGCCCCGGTGGTCCGGGCCATGGAACAGGCGGGCGTGCTGGTTCGAAGTTTGGCCGATCCCGGTTACGAGACCTATCTGCGCATCACTGTCGGCCTGCCACACCACAACGCCCGGGCTCTCGCGGCTCTGGCAAACGAGGTGGCAATTGCCTGAGACAGCAGCCCCACTCGCAGTAGGACTGGCCACCTGGGTTGCCGACCTGCGGCCCGAACATCTGCCGCCCGAAATCGTCGCGGACGCGAGACTGCGGCTGCTGGACACGCTGGGTATCATGCTGGCTGCACGAGACACTGCGCCCGGAGTGGCAGTGCGCAAGGCAGTGGCCTTGCTGGGCCAAGAAAGTACTGCCCGGATCGCCGGCACGAATAACTTTAACACCGCCAGCCTTGCGGCGCTGGCCAGCGGCACGCTCGCGCACGCGCTCGATTTCGACGACACTGACAACGCCTCCGTGATGCATCCCAGTGCCGTCTCGGTCCCAACGGCACTGGCGGTGGCGCGGTCGGGTATGGACTTGATCCTGGGGATCGCGGTCGGGAACGAGATCGCATGTCGCCTCGGCCTGATCGCTCCAGGGGCATTCCACGAAGTCGGGCAACACCCGACCAGCGTGCTCGGCACCGCCGCCGCCGCCCTCGTGGCGGGGCGGCTGATGGGCCTGGACACAATCCGCCTCGCCTGGGCGCTCGGCATCGCCGCGAGCCAGGGATCGGGCGTGCTCGAGGCCTATAGCGACGGCACCTGGTCCAAAACCCTGCATCCCGGCTGGGCCGCGCATGCCGGTATCGTGGCGGCTACACTGGCACAGGTGGGATTCAGCGGCCCGCTGACCGGGCTTGACGGTCGATACGGCCTGTTTGCTACCCATCTGCGCCAAAAAAGCTTTGACTACGAGGCCGCGACAAACGACCTGGGAACGCGCTGGCACATGCGCGAAACCGCGTTCAAGCTCTACCCCTGCGCTCATTCCATACACGCCTTCATCGAAGCGGCACTGACGCTGCGGGAGCGGCATGGGCTTGCCTCGGCGCAGATCGCTGCCGTGGTGCTCGAGATCCCTGCCGGGTTCATCGGCCAGATTGCTGAACCGCGTGAGGCCAAACTGGCACCGCGCACGACCACCCACGCGCGCGCCAGCGTGCTGTACGCGGTAGCGGCGGCGCTTGCCCACGGGTCACTGGGCATGGACGACTATACCGACGCGGCCATAACGCGGCCTGAGGTGCTAGACCTCGCCCGGCGTGTGACCCATCGTGTCCAGGCCAGCAGCGGGCCAATCCGCTTTTCCGGGACCGTCGGAATCACGATGATGGATGGCTGCCATTTCTCCCTCGTGATCGAGGAGGCTGACGGTACCGGGTCACGCCAGTTGGAGGCGGGTCGGGTAGAGGGGAAGTTCCGAACAACCGCTGCCGCCACCTTGTCACCTTCCCGGATTGAGCGTGTCATCGCGCTCTGCCGGGCAGTCGAGACATTGCCCTCCGCGGATACGCTCCTGCAGGCCACGGCAAGCGACGGTTAGGTATCGGGCGTGCGAGAAAGTAATCGGTGTGGATGTCTGCGTCATGACGTTTCTGGGACCCATGCTGCCTGAGAGCTTCGGCAGGTTTGGCCTGCTGGTCGAACCGCCCGATGAGGCAGGGCGAACCGCCCGCCACTCTCTGCCGGTGAACTTGCGGGAACAAGCCGTTCCAACCTTGACCTTGCTCAGGCTGAGCTGTTCGGAGCAGTCGCGCCGCATCGAACGACTAGAGCGCCATTGCCACTCCGGGCAGGCCTTCGTTCACATGGGCGGCGGTGGGTTGCTCGTCGTCGTGGTCGCTGGCACCCCGAAGGACAAACCGGACCTTTCCGCCGTATCGGTATTTACGACCTCACCCGGCCAATGTTTCGCATATCATCCGGGTATCTGGCACGCGGGCGTCAGCGCGCTCGACGATCATGCCTTGGTTGCCTCCCTGCTGTGTTGCGACGGCTCGCCTGAGGATGTCGAGGAGTTCACTCTCGCTGCTCCACTTTCAATCGTTGCGCCATAACGGAGAGCGTCGCTGCGGAGGACCGTCGTGGTGGAGGACTCAGTTGCAACGCGGGTCTATCCAGACCAGTGACGCCGCGCCTTGGGCAAGTTTACTTGCGATCGCCCACGTTGATGATTTGGCGATGGCACCGATCGCCATGTGATTGCGACACCCCGGTCGTTACGGCAAGATAGCTCTGAGAAGCTGGAGCATTGCGTCCCGATGTCGAATGCCGCCGATACGACCTGCACAGTTAATACGTCCCGTCTTGTCGCTGTTGGGTCGCGCGACACGGACGAAATGGTGAGAAGTCAGGAAAAGTGGCTACCTGCCAGGGGTGTCCATAGCGCCCACATCGTCAGTGTCGGCGCTCTCCTGGCGCAACGGATTAATAACCGCTTCTGCTTCACCCCCCACGAGCGGCTCTTCTACGCAGTGTTCGGGCATCACCACAACACCGATACAACATCATGATCGTCGATACCCACGCACATTTCTATGGCGAGACGCTCTTCCGCCACTTGGCGGGCCGCCGCGAAATCCCGCGTGTGGAACTGGAAGGTTCGCGCCGCTTTATGGCGACGACCACTAGCCGGTTCGAGCTGACCGGCGGGTTCGTCAGCCTGTCGGAGCGTCTGGCCTGGATGGATGGCCAGGGCATCGATATGCAGCTGATCACCTTCCCAGGCGCCCTCGGACCGGACGTGCTTCCGATTGCGCAGTCGCGTGAACTGGTGCGCGACGTGAACGATGAACTGGCAGCAACCTGCGCCGCCCATCCCGACCGCTTTATCGCTCTGGCCGGACTGCCCCTCGCCGACATGCATCAAGCCGCACTTGAGTTCGAACGCGCGGTCACCAGCCTAGGTCTTGCTGGCGCCATAATCCCATCGAACTACTTTCAATCCATCGCCGGAATCGACACGCTGCGACCGGTGCTCGAGGTCGCCAACGCCGCATTTGCGCATATCATGCTGCATCCGGGCCAGCGTCACGACGAGAGCCTGGTACCGCTTCGTTACGATGACCTTGCGATGCATCGAGCCTCTAGCATCGAACTGCACGCCGGCATCACTCACGCGCTTATTTCGCTGATCCATTCGGACGTGATGCGCCGGTATCCACGAATTACCTGGCAGGTGGTCAATCTCGGTGGCACGTTTCCGTTCCTGGTCGAGCGTATGGACCATATCGTCGCCACCCGAGCGCCAGACGCACCACGTCCCTCCTCCTTACTCGGTGAGATCGTGTTCGACTGCGCCTCGCTTGGTCCCCGTTCGCTGGAGATGGCGGTGGGCGTGTTTGGCGCAGACCGAGTCATGTTCGGCACCGACTATCCAATCTTCAACAGCACTGTGTCCGCCGATGCTCTCGCAATGGCTCGGCTGACGAGTGCCGAACGGGCGCTTGTCGCATCCGGCACAGCAATGGCGGTCCTGGGCCGCCACATAGATGCCGCGCGATACGCTCCGTAGGGGAATTTGAGCATGGATCCGATAAACTTACATTTACGCCGCGACTTCGTGGGCTATGGACGCAATCCGCCTGACCCGCGCTGGCCTGGGGGAGCGCGGCTCGCGCTAAATATCGTGCTCAACTACGAGGAAGGGTCGGAACCCTCGATCCCCGATGGCGACCCCGCGAGTGAGACCGGCCTGATTGATGGCTCGGGTGGCTTGTCCGTGCGCGATCTCGGCGCCGAGTCGATGTTCGAATATGGCAGTCGCGTCGGGGTCTGGCGCCTGCTGCGCATTCTCGAACGGCACGGGAGTGCGGCCACGGTCTTCGGTTGCGCGCTGGCGTTGGAGCGGAACCCGGAACTCGTCGTGGCACTTAAGGAACTCGGCCACGACCTATGCTGCCATGGCCGCCGTTGGGTACGGCACCAGGATCTTACGGAAGCCGAGGAACGTAGCGAAATTGCTGCCGCCGTCGCTTCTCTCTCAGGGCTGTTCGGCAAGGCTCCGCCTGGCTGGTACTGCCGCTACGCACCTAGCGTGAACACACGGCGGCTACTGCTCGAGCATGGTGGCTTTTTGTACGACTCAGATTCCTATGCCGATGAGCTGCCTTATTGGGTTGAGGTGAGTGGCACACCGCACCTCGTCGTGCCTTACTCTTTGACCAACAACGATGCCCGCTTTATCCGACAAGGCTTGGCGACAGCCGACGATTTCTTCAGCTACCTCCGGGACAGCTTCGACCTGCTCTATCGCGAGGGTGAGACGCAGCCGAAGATGATGTCAGTCGGTCTGCATATGCGGCTGGCTGGCCATCCCGGCCGTGCCGTGGCACTAGAGCGGTTCCTCGATCATGTCGCACAGCACTCAGACGTTTGGGTTTGCCGTCGCGACGAGATTGCCCGGCACTGGCACGAGAATCATCGACCAAGGCCACGAGTCTGACTTTTTTGCGATCGTCCGCAGAGGGTCAGGGGGTCCTGAGCCGTGGTATAATAACGGCTCCTCCCGCTTCACTCCAGGCGAAGTCGACGCGATAGCCACGTACCTCCCCGCACGGCAACTGGAGCGTCCCGGGGCGTATCGCTCATCCGCCGTTCCAGCCAGCGGATAGCGGCAGAGATGGCGAGCACCAGCACCAGGTATTCCACGATCAGCGCCGAGTAGATCTCAAGCGGCCTATACACCGACACAACAAGCTCGTTCGCCTTGCGCGTGAGGTCCGGGAAGCCGATCACCGAGGCGAGAGAGGACAGTTTGAGCACTGTGATGAACTGATTCGCCAGCGGCGGCAGGATGCGTCGCAGCGCTTGCGGCAGGATCACAAGCCGGAAGCGCTGGAGACCCGTAAGCCCGAGTGCCTTGGCTGCATCGTGCTGGCCTGGCTCGATCGAGACGATGCCGGCGCGGAATATCTCCGCCTGGAACGCGCTGTCGCATACACCGATTGCCAGCACGGCGGCGGCAAAGATCTCGAAATGCAGGCCGAAGGCGATGGGCAAGCCGTAGAACATCCACAGGATGACCACGAGCGGTGGGGTTGCGCGCAGTAACTCCACCCAAACGAGGTTGAACCAGCGCAACGGCAAGGCCCGCGCCAAGCCGCATACGGCCACCACCAGGCCCAGCACCACAGCCAGCAGCGTAGCCGCCAGGGACATGCGAATTGTGGCCCAGAATCCGTCCACCATGAAAATTAGGTTGCGCAGACCGCGTGGATCAGTGGGGTTGACCACGTACCACGCCCACTGGTTGCCACATCCGCCGAGGGACAGCAGGAGGGGCGCGCAGAGGCAGGTTTTGCGTAACGCTGCCCAAAGTCTGATCATATCATATCGACGATGCACGACATCCCTTTGCCACAGATACTCATCAATTCCAAAGCCGTAACGGTACGGAGGATTCCGTTTTTTCCTGAGAAAAGGGTTACGGGAGGGAATCCAACCGCACAATGCCGACGGTGGAGGCGCCGCACAGAAAGTGTTAAATTTTTGCGTATTGGCCTCCCTACCCTTCCCTCAAGGAGAGGCGTGGCAGGCCGATCCGGCATAGTCCTTGCAAGTTGTCATGCTTGAGGTAAGCCTCACTATCGCCGCTTCGACAGTCCAGAGGGAAACTCCATTCATGATCCACCGCCGGTTGCTCGCCGTATCCGCCCTGGCCCTGCCGGCCCTCGGCTTGGTGAGCGCACAGGCCCAGACGGTCGCAAAATCGCGCTTGAAGACGATCCAGGACAACAACGTCCTGCGCGTCGGCACCACTGGCGACTTCAACCCGATGAGCTTTAAGGCTCCGGGAGAGGCTGGCTACCAGGGTCACCAGATCGACTGCGCGGAACTGCTGGCGAAAGACATGGGGGTCAAGCCCAGTTATGTCGCGACGGACTGGAAGACGCTGATCAACGGCCTTGCCGCAGACCAGTACGATATTGTTATGACGGGCACTACCATGTCCGCCGCCAGGGCGATGGCGGCGGTGTTTGTGGAGCCGTGGGGCCGCAACGCGTTCGTACCGCTCGCACAGAAGAAGGATATGGCAAAGTTCAAGGACTGGGCGTCCCTTGACCAGCCCGGCGTCACAATCGGCATAAATCTCGGGACCACGATGGAGCAATTCGTGCAGCAGACTTTGCCTAAGGCTACGCTGCGCCGGGTCGAGAGCCCAGCCCGCGATTGGCAGGAACTGCTGGGCGGGCGGGTAGACGTCACGATGTCCTCTCTGATCGAGGCCGCCTCGCTTACCCGCGAGTATCCGCAACTCACCAGCCTGTTCACGGACCAGCCCCGCAATCCGATCCCGATGGCGTTCCTTATCCCGCAGGCCGATCCGACCTGGCTCGCTTTCTTGAACAACTGGATGACGCTGCGTCTGGCCAGTGGCGCGTTCGCCGAGTTGGACAAGAAGTGGAACCTTACCACGGCGTGAGCCACCAAATGCGGATGCAACAGCCCGGGCTGCGTGCGATCGGGCCGGACGTGCTGATACTGGCTGTCGTGCTGCTCGGCCTGGGCGCGACTATTCTGAGCGGCGCGCAGGCGATGCACTACCAATGGCAGTGGTATCGGGTACCCGCCTTCATATGGCGAACGGTGGATGGCGAGAGCTTCCCAGGCCCGCTGCTGCGGGGCCTGACTATGACGCTGCAGATCGCGGCGCTCTCCGCTGGCATCACCCTATTGGCCGGGCTGGTGACGGCGCTGATGCGCATGTCGCCGTCCTGGGCTGCCCGCTTCCTGGCGACCCTGTATCTGGAGGTCGTGCGCAACACTCCGATACTGGTGCAGATGTATCTGTTCTATTTCGTGTTGGCGCCGATCCTGGGTCTCGGGCGCTTTGCCGTTGGCGTGCTCGGCCTATCTTTCTTCGAGGCGACGCTGGCTGCCGAGGTTATCCGCGGCAGTATCCAGGCCGTATCCCGCGGGCAATGGGAGGCCGGGCGGGCTATGGGCCTTCTGCCGCACCACATACTGCGCCGCATCGTGCTGCCGCAGGCGCTGCCACTGATGGTACCGCCGCTCACCGGGGTGATGATCAACCTGATCAAACACTCAGCCATCGTCAGCGTGATCGCCATCGCGGACCTCGCGACCGAGGCGCGCAACCTGATAAGCGATACTTTGATGAGTTTCGAGATATGGCTGACCGTGGCCGCTATCTACCTGGTCATCACCCTCTCACTATCCGTCGCAGCCCAGCTGCTGGAGCGACGCCTGCACCGCGCCCGCTTCCCATGACCCAAGGAGACTGACCGATGACGAGAAGATTGTTGGCCTACGCCGCGCTTGCCTGCCTGGCTCTGGTGCCAGTCGTCGCCCGCGCCCAGGCGCCCGAGAGTGCCATCGAGGGCATCAAAAAACGCGGTAGCATGGTTGTGGGCATGGCGACCTTCGTCCCGTGGGCGATGCGCGATACCCAGGGCAACCTGATCGGATTTGAGATCGACGTCGCCAACAAGCTCGCTACCGATTTGGGTGTGAAGTTGGAGCTGGTCCCTACCGCCTGGGACGGCATCATCCCAGCACTGCTCGCCGGCAAGTTCGACGTGATCATCGGCGGCATGACGGTTACCACCAAGCGTAATCTGACGGTGAATTTCAGCGCACCTTACGACTATGCCGGGACCAGCCTGGGGGTCGCCGCAGCGATGAAAGACGGGTTCAAGATCGAGGCGTTGAACTCCCCCAAGATGACACTGACATGCCGCCGGGGAGCGACGTCCTGCGCTAACATCGCCGAGTATTTCCCGAAGGCGGTACTACGCCAGTTCGACGACGACGCCGCCTTGGTGCAGGAGGTGCTGAATGGCAACGCTCAGGCCTTCGGCGCGTCCGAACCGCTGCCCAGCCGCGTTGCAACTGAAAATCCAACCAAGGTGTTCGCTCCGTTCACCCAGGACGATGAGCTGAACCGCCTGCCGGCCGCGATGGCGGTGCGCAAGGGGGATGTCGATACGCTGAACATCCTCGACAACTGGATCCGGGTGAACACCAAGTTCTTCCAGCAGCGCCGCCACTTCTGGTTCGAGACGCAAGACTGGCGCGCCCAAGTCAAAACGAATTGACGCTGGCCGTTACTTCGCGCCGCTGCCCACCGGCGCGAAGGGCGTTCGGCTGGGCGCGGTTGCTGGACGTGGCCGTGATCGTCGCGGTGGTAAGCGGCGGCACCATGCTGGTAGTTCGTGCCAACACGGTGCTGGGCTACCGTTGGGATTGGTCGGTCATCGGCACCTTCCTTGTCCGTACGAACCGTATCACCGGCCAGATCGAGCCGAACCTGCTGCTGACGGGGCTATTCACGACGATACGCCTGGCTGTCTGGTCACTGGCCTTCGGGCTCGTGATCGGCACCGTTGCAGCGGCAATGCGACTGGCCCGGCGCCCGGTGCTGCGCTGGCTGGCGCGCGTCTATGTCGAACTGGTGCGCAACAGCCCGCCGATCGTGTTCATCTTCGTCTTCTACTTCTTCCTGTCGTCACAGATCATGCCGCTGCTGGGCATTTCCGCCGCGCTGCGATCGGCGCCGGACTGGGTGCAATACGCCGCCGGCATCCTGCTCGCGCCCGCCGCACGGCTGGACGACGTGCTGTCCGGCATCGCCTGCCTGGGGCTGTTCGCCGGCGCCTACATCACCGAGATCCTGCGCGCTGGGCTGCTCTCCGTGCCGGCCAGCCAGATTGAGGCAGGGCGCGCCTTGGGACTGCGGGGCTGGGCGGTGTTCCGCCTCGTTGTGCTGCCCCCTGCCCTGCGCAACGTGCTGCCGGCCCTGGGTGGCCAGTTCATCACCTCGATCAAGGACAGTTCGCTGGTGTCGCTGATCTCGGTCCAGGAATTGACCTTTATGACGTCGGAGATCTCCTCCACGACCCAGCGCGCGTTCGAGGCATGGATGTTTACCGCCCTGCTGTATTTCGTCATCTGCTTCACCTGCTCTCTCGGGTTCCGCCAGCTTGAGCGGCGTTGGCGGGCCTGGGGCGCATGAGCCGGATCAGCTGCTCGATCCCGCTGGAAGGGCCGGGGCTTCGGTTCGGCCATCTGTCAGTACCGTGGTCGGACGACGCGCACGCCTATGGGGTCATCCCGGTGCCGATTGCCGTGGCTGCCGGCCATCCGGGGCCGACCGTGCTGCTGGTAGCGGGCGTGCATGGCGACGAGTACGAGGGGCAGTTTGCCCTGCGCCGGATGATCCGTGCGCTCGATCCGGCGTCGCTCAGCGGGCGCGTGATCGTGTTGCCGGCGTTGAATCTGCCGGCGGTGCGGGCGGCACGCCGGGTCTCGCCGATTGACGGAATGAACATGAATCGTGCCTTTCCCGGCGATCCCGACGGGTCGCCCACGGCGCAAATCGCCCACTGGGTCGAGGCGGTTCTACTGCCCACGGTCCAGCTGGCGGTCGACCTGCACTCGGGCGGCACGGCGTCAGAATACCTTCCCTGCGCCTACGTGTATGAGGGCGGCGTCAACGATGCCCAAAAGCGGGCTCTGGCCGATGCCTTCGGCGCCCCGCTCGCGGTCTTCGTGGGCAGTACCGCCGAGACGCGCTCGGTCTCCGCAGCCTGCGAGCGGGCACGGGTGCCGATGATCGCGGCCGAGCTAGGCGGAGGCGGCACCGTCTCACGCGCGGCACTGGCGGCGGCCGAGGACGGTGTCTGGGCGGTGCTGCGCCACGCCGGCCTAATGCCTCCCCAACCCGGAGACGCAGACCGACGCACCCGGCCGGTGCGTGTGCCCGATCGGAGCCATTTCTTGATGTGCCCCACTGACGGGTTGTTCGAACCCGCCGCCTGGCTGGGTGACACCGTGGCCGCCGGGTTCCTGGCCGGCTGGGTGCATGATACCCAGGATCCGTCCGTCCCGCCCGAACCGGTTGCCTTCGCAGCCGGAGGCATCGTCGTTGCCCGCCGCCTACCCACCCTAACCCGGCGCGGCGACACCCTTTTTACAACAGCAGTTCCAGCATGAGCATCACAGAAGCCTATCAGGCGCACACCCCTGGCTCCGCGGCGTTGGCCCGCGAGGCTACCGCTTTGTTCCCAAGCGGGGTGACGCACGACTCCCGCTACATGAAGCCGCACGGTATCTACGTCGCGCGCGCTGCCGGCGCCCATAAATGGGATGTCGATGGCAATCGCTACATCGACTTCTACGGCGGCCACGGCGCCCTGATCCTCGGCCACGCCCACCCCGCCATTACCCAGGCTGCGGCCGAGGCGCTGGCGTCCGGAACCCAGTTCGGCGCCAACCACGCGACTGAGATCGCCTGGGGGCGTGCTATCCAGGCACTGGTCCCGTCGGCGCAGCGGGTGCGCTTCACCTCGTCCGGCACCGAGGCCACGCTGATGGCCATCCGGCTGGTACGCGCCTTCACCGGGCGGAGCACCATCCTCAGATTTCGCGGCCACTACCACGGCTGGCACGACCACGCGGCCTCGGGCGTGAGCAGCCATTTCGACGGTGCGGCCAGCCCCGGTGTAACCGCCGAAACCGCCGCCCGGTCTCTGCTGCTGGATCCCGGCGACATCGCGGCCGTGCGAGCCGCCATTGCGGCCTCGGGCGATATCGCGGCGGTGATGCTGGAGCCCACGGGGTCAAGCTTCGGCCAGGTCCCGCTGCGGCCCGAGTTTCTGCACGAGTTGCGCCAGCTGACCGAGGCAGAGGGCGTGCTTTTGCTGTTCGACGAGGTGGTCACCGGCTTCCGCGTCTCCCGTGGTGGGGCGCAGGCGGCGTTCGGGGTTCGTCCAGACCTGTCCTGCTTCGCCAAAATTGTCGCCGGCGGCCTGCCCGGTGCGGCGGTGGCCGGCCGCAGCGACATCATGGACCGGCTAGACTTCGCGGCTGCCAGCCAGGCCGGGTTCGACAAGCTACAGCATCCCGGCACCTTCAACGCGAACCCGGTATCCGCGGCTGCCGGGGTTATGATGCTATCGATCCTCGCCAACACGGATGCCAACGACCACGCCGACGCCATGGCGGTGACACTGCGAGATGGAATGAACGAGGCGCTCGAGCAGGCAGGTCTACCCTGGGCCGCCTACGGCACCTCCTCCGGTTTCCATCTGTTCATGAACCTGCATGGCCGGTCCGTAACGCCTACACGGTTCGATCCGCACGCCGTGCCCTGGGATGAATTGCGCGCCGCTGATCCCGCGATCGCCGGCGCGATGCGTCGCGCGCTGTTGATTAACGGGGTGGACACCAATGGCAGGCTGGGCGGCTTCACCTCCGCTGCCCACCGTCCGAGCGACATCGCCGAGGCGGTGGCGGCGTTCGCACGTGCGCTGGATATGCTTATAGCCGAAGGAGTGCCTGTCAAAGCCTGATGACTGCTACACTCGCGATCAGCTTCCCACCGGCAGAGACGAGGCGGCAAAACGGTGCCGCCTTTCCCTGACCGGGCGGAGCGCGGGTGTTACCGCTTCATCATCTTCAGCCGCATATGCTCGCCAGCCAGGATCGGTTCGTATCGAACCGGGTGATCGGCATCGGCGCAACCGTCCAGGCACGAGATCTGCGCGTCGTAGTTCGGGTGGCAGAAATACGCGATGGATTGCCGCCGGCTCATCCCCGCCTCGGCGTCCGTCGGGTTCACGACCCGGTGCAACGTCGAGCGCCAGCGGTCGTTGGTCCAGCGCGCCATCATGTCACCGATGTTAATGATCAGCGTGCCCTCCAGCGGCTGCACCTCGCGCCAGCTGCCATCCTCCATGTGCACCTGTAGTCCGCCCGGCCCGGCGGTGGGACACAGGATGGTCAGGCTGCCGAAATCGGTATGCGCCCCGGTGCGAAGCTGGCCCGGCTCCGGCGCCACCGTCAACCTAGGGTAGTGGTTGGAGCCGAGGACGCTGAAATGGTGGTCCAGCTTGTCCTGGAAATAGCCTTCCGGTAGGCCCAGACCAAGTGCGAAGATACGCATCAACCGATCAGCCAGCCGCTCCATCTCGGCATACAGCTCGGTGAAAATTGCGCGGTAGCCGGCCGGCTCATCAGGCCAGACATTGGCGGCGTAGCAGCCCGCAGCGTGCGGATAGCCCTGCGCGCCACCTGGCATCGACTTTGAGGTGCCGAGCATGAACTGCTCACGCAGGTCCTTCGGCGCATCGACGCCCAGCGTGCCGGCCAGGCCCTTGCTTGCCATCGCGGCATAGCCGCGCGGTGCCACCTCCCCCATCGGGCGCGCACGCAGCTTTTGCTCCACCGGCAGATCGAAGAAGTCGCGCGACACGGCGAAGGCCTGGTCGAGCAGCACCGGCTTGATGCCGTGGCCACTAATGATCAGGAAACCGACATGCTCGCAGGCATTGGCAACGGCTTGGATCACCTCACCGCGTACCGCTGGGTCACCGCTCGTGAAAGGGGCAATGTCGATGACGGGGATGTCGGTTATCATGCGGCCAGCCGACGTGCTGCGTGTTCGGCCACCGGCATCGCCCCCATAACGAACGCCTCCGCCAAGGCAAGTATCGCACGGACCTGTGGCAGGTCTAACGAAATTACGTCGGGCAGCGCGTGGCCCATGCGGTTGTTATTCATTGCAGTTCCCCCTCCAGTGCAGCCAGCCCAGCGCGGATCGCGGCGATGCGCTCCGTCCCGAGCAGCGTATCGCCACTGCGGTAAATGTCGGCCACGCGGCGCGACAGGTCGGACATCCATTTGCGGTCGTCGTTGCTGCGTAGCGGCGCGCGCAGCACGGTATCGCCGCCATAGGTCGGGATCGGGTTCGTGACGCCGGCGGTCGGCTGTTGCGGAGTACCGCCGGCAGCCATCGCGCGGATCGCCCGGCGCAGGCGGCGGCGGTAGAGAGCCACGCCAGCATCAGTCGCGGCCAAGTGCTCGCGCGCATGCACCGTCACTGGCCCCTGACTGACCCAAACCTCATAATCTCCCGGGCTACGCTGCCGCTGCTCGTAGCTGCGGCCGTCGGTCTGGCCGTAGAAGTCCACGCTGTTGAACCCACACAGGTCCGGCCGCCCTTTGCTGTGCGGATCGGTCTCGGCATTGAAGTGGCGCCAGGCGATAGTGATGGTGTTTGTGTCGTCGACTGGCACTACCCACCGGGTCAGCCCGGTCCGGACGAAATACGTGCTGTCGTTGCCCTCCACATGCATGCCGCCGTTTTGGGAGAAATTGGGCAGCATGTGGTCATGCACGCGCAACCACACCAAGTCGTCCACGCGGCGGGTGGAGGTGTAGAACACGCCGTTGCCCGCAGCTCGTTCATGATAATCGACCACGGGTAGGTTCACCAGGTTCTCCTGAAACTGCACGCCGCTGACCCGGGTGTGCAGGAAGGTCACGTGGTAGGGGTCGATCGAGTTCTCGAAGACCTGAACCCAGTTCACCGGCGACGGAATCAGGAACGGCGCCATGGTGTCGTCCGGCAGTTCCATTGTGTCGAACACCGGGAAGGCAGGCATCTCGGCGACTGGGCCGAAATAGGCGAAGACGATCCCCTTATACTCGACCAGGGGGTACGCACCCTGGGTAAGGCGGTTGCAGATCTGGCTGGTCTTGGGTTCGCCCGGCGTTTCCAGGATTGTGCCGTCATTGCCGAACAGCCAGCCATGATAGCAGCACCGAATACCATGCTCCTCAACGATCCCGAACTCCAACGAGGCGTTGCGGTGCGCGCACAGTAGATGCAGCAGACCAAGTGCACCTGAGCGATCGCGGTAGAGCACGAGGTCCTCTCCCATCCGGCGCAGACGGAGCGGCAGGTCTTGGACCATCGAGGTGAGAGCGATCGGCATCCAATATCGCCGCAGATACTCGCCGCAAGGCGTGCCCGGCCCGATGCGGGTCAACTCGTCGTCCGGGGCGAGCCCAGCGAGGCCGTTGCGGGCATAGCCGTCGAACTTTCCTTGCGGCAGGATCACGGTCATCTCAGTCTCCTTCGGGGAAAGCAATGGTAACGACGACGGTACGGCGGACGAGTTGCAGCAGACCGCATACTGGCAACAGAGCAAACGATGTGCCAGACGAAATGTCGGATCTGATGTGATATCGGAAATAGACCAGAGTCGGCACTAAACAGGATGCGCTCAACCCCACGCGCTGCGACCGTCATCTCGATCGCACACGGCCCGATTAAGGCGTCGTTAGAAAATCAGCCTGTCGTCTACACGCGGGCGCGGAACAACTCCTCGCAGTTGTCGCGCGCTCGCGTACCGAATCAGCGTTATCAGGCCTCTTTGCGATAGGCGAAGGTGGCGTCCAAACGGGAGCGCAGATAATCTCCGCAGGTGACCGTGTCGTAATGCGGCGCCTCGCCGGACCGGGTGACCGGAGTAATTGCAGTGTCACGGTTCGGGTCGATGAACAGCGCCGTGGACAGACGGGTACGACCCGAGCTGTTTACCACCCGATGTGGCGTGGAGCGAAAGCGGTCGTTGCTCCATCGCGCCAGCAAATCGCCGACATTGACCACGAAAGTGCCTGGGATCGGCGTCGCGGCGATCCACGCCCCCTTCGCACCCTGCACCTGCAACCCTCCCGTGCTGTCCTGATACAGCAGCGTCAGGCAGCCATAGTCGGTATGGCTTGATACACCGAACTGCTCCGCGCCCATTTCCAACGGCTGGGGCGGATAGTAAATCATCGAGCCACGGCTGATCGGCCGGTCGATGGTGCGAATAAAGGTATCATGGGGCAGGTCGAGCGCGGCAGCAAAGGCGCGCAACATTGACCAACCTAGCGCATTTCCTCGCTCGAAATATTCCGTCAGTATCGGCCGCATAGCAGGCTGGAACTCGGGCCAGCGGTTGGGTGGGATGCCATCTGGGCCAGGCTCATCCAGTCCCCAGATGAAGCTCTCCTTCAAATCAGGGCGCGCGCCAGTGGCCATCTTCGCCTGCCCCAGCTGGATGAAGCCACGATGGCCGGCACTTACTGTGACGGACTGCTTCCGCTCCATCGGCTCGGCGAAAAAGGCGGCGGAGACGCGGAGCACCTCTTCGATCAGGACAAGCGGGATGCCATGATTGCGGATGTAGAAGAAGCCGGTTCCCTCTGCTGCGGCCACGATCTCCCGCCCGACCCGATCCGGTGCAGCGTCAATACCCGTAAGGTCGATGACGGGAATACCGGAGATATCCACGTGCTCGCCCTGTGCGTAGTCCATTTGGCAATCCTACTGATGATCTAACTTCCACGTTCGCACCATCAAGCCTCGGGGTGAAGCAAAATTAGATGTGATATCGGACGGCATGACGCCGGCGTCGTGCCGGTGGTAAGGGATGTCTGCCCGACAATATTGGGAAGGAAGATATTGTGCCGACCCGACCGACGAGTTCCAATGGGGCCGACGCCCCTGCTCCCCCAGCCTTCTCCAAGGCCGGCTACGCCTACGAGACGATCCGACGCAAAATCATCGACGGTAGCTACCAACCCGGAGATCGCCTGCGATTAAGCGGTCTTGCGCGGGAGCTGGAGCTGAGCGAGATGCCGGTGCGCGAGGCGCTGCGGCTGTTGCAGAAGGACGGGCTTGTGCTGATGCACCTGCACCGGGGAGCTGAGGTGGCCCGGCTGTCGTTCGAGCATGGGCGCGATGTGACCGAGGTGCGCATGACGCTGGAGCGTGCGGCTGTGTTGGCGGCGTTACCGCACCACGACGCCAACTCACTGGCAGCACTGGAACGCCAACTAACCGGGCTGGAGCGTGCGGCCAGCAAAGCGATCCCATTCGCGATTAAGAACCGTGCGTTCTGCACCGCCCTGTTTGCACCCTGCCCCAACGCTTTCCTCCGTCGCGAGATCGAGGAGCTATGGGATCAGGTGTGGCAGGCCAGTTCGACCTCGCTGTTTGACGTGATGCGTCAGCGTGTACAAGCGACGATCGACGAGAACCGCGCCTTACTCACGCACGTGCGAGCAGGCGATACGCGGCGGGTGCGTGCGGCGCTAGATCAGCGGCTACGCAACACACTTGCTGCGTGGGACGGAGCCATCGCACAAAGCAGTGGGAAGAATAGGTGATTGGAGAGTGTGTCACGACCATCTTACCACGATGCAATTGGCGTTGGGGTCAGCCTATAATCCGCTGCTAGACTACCAGCGCTTGCGCGACGTCCATCAGTAGGAATTAAGCGTTGAAAGGCGCATTCCCACTAATGGGCTCAATTTCAACCAGACCCTATTTGCGCCATCTTTTTTCCGACGTAGCCGACCGGATAAACCTAATTTTTATCAGCCATACCAAAGTGGTAAATTAGGCGCAATATTTTCGTTCATCATCACAGTGGACACATGGGTCCGGTAAATTAGCTCATATGGTCGAGCACCATTATGGAGAACCGAATGGTGACTTTACCTGGGCAGTTATTTGGTAAAGTGCCTCCGAGAACGCTATACGAACTTGCGTAATCGGGTCATTATCTCGCCACGTAATTCGTTCGATGTTCAGACACGCCGTGCCTTTCTTGATTTTCAGCAAACTTCCGATCTTAGCATCGGCATTCATTGCTGAGATCTTATGCTCGGCGCGCGACCACGGGACATGTTCGAGTAGCCAAGTACCTGGAACCGTCACCCGAAAGTCCTGCTTGAGCGCATCGGGGACAGCGTTCACGTTGAGCAAACGTTGCTCAAACGCAAACGGTTGACTATTTGCCAAGTGGAGACACTGAAAGTCCAACACTTCGGTCATTTCCGATGAACCAAACAGAGCGTGGTCCTGTGCGTTACACAAGCGATGTTCTATCGCCCGGAGTTCATAATCATAGCGATAGCCACGGAGAACGACTTCGGCGCGCATGTCGCGTATTTCTAGAATGGCGGACTGTATCGTTGGTCGAGCAACAAAACTGCCTGCCTTGCGGCGTCGTTCGATGAAGCCAATCGATGCAAGTACAGTTAGGACCTTATTGACCGTCATCCGAGAACATTGGTAGGTCACCATAAACTCATGTTCGTTTGGAATACGATAACCAGGCGGCCACTTACCTGAAAATATATTTGCTTCGATATCAGTACGGATTCTTTCCTTCAGCGTTATTGCCAATACAGTCTGCTCGAAAAGGGATTGTGTCTTAGCCATGTAAGAGCCTTTTCATCACCTGTCGAAACTTTCGGGCAACCTCCTCGCGGGCGTGATGTCTGCCGTCGGAAACGACTTTGAGGCCGCGGGTCCAGACGCCATCGATGGCGTCTGCTCGCGTGGTAAAAATTAGTCCGTCGAAAATAGCGTCACCGCTACGGCTCGCGAAGGCAGTGTGTTCGGCCGCAAGGCTGATTATATCGGCGCTGGCTCCTACAGCAAGACCAGCCACGGCGACCCCGAGAGATTGGTTACCACCAGCGAGCGCACCATCAATCAGCGCGCGCCCTGTGGACATGCCACCCTGCCGCGCAGACACATTCCGTACCTGCAATGCCAGCCTCTGGGAATACTCCAGCATACGCAATTCATCAGCTAACCCGATCAAAATATTCGAGTCTGTGCCAACGCCATAACGACCGCCTCCATCGAGGTAGACGGGCAGATTGAACACTCCATCGCCAAGATTCGCCTCGGTGATCGGACATAGCCCTACGACCGCACCGCTACGTGCCACCGCTACTGTCTCGCTGTCTGTCATATGAGTCGCGTGGATCAGGCACCAGCGCGTACCG
>JANXXW010000413.1 GCA_025350425.1 Rhodospirillales bacterium | reverse complement strand
TGATGAATGTCGCCTGTCAGGTGCATTAGCCAGCAAAGCCGGATGGCACGGATCTCTGCCTGGCCGAATTCGATTTCGGGCCGGGAATACTCTCTTTCTTTGCCGCGAATGATCTGCCAGGAATGATCGAGTTGTTCGATGATGTCCGTCGACTCGGCAGTATGCGACTCGGCAGAATGCGACAGGGACGAATGATCAGGTGCCGAGTGGCCCGTGCCTGGCAACACGCGCCCGGCGTGAGGCAACGTATGATCAGGCAGTGCCGTCTCGCGCTGCCCGGCTCGATATGGTTGATGTCGCGCAGCCGGGTGGCCGCGATCCGGCGCATGGATACCGCGACAGGCTCGATGTTGATGCCGCTCCAGCCCCGGTCGTAGAAGGCGCGGGTCACGGTATCGGTGTCCGGATCGGCCGTGCCGACATCGATATAGAAGCCACGCTCGATCCCGTTCAGGGCGCGCCACAGCATGACGTCCTCGAAGTTCTGTGCGTAGGAAACGAACGTCATCCGGGTGTCGCCTGGGCTGGAATTGTCAGTTTGTGTAGGCGACCTCTCGGGTATCGCCAACCTCGGGCGATTGCTATGGAGGCGGTCAGGCCAAAAACACGGGACCACGTATCTTGACTGATTGGATTTCGGCGGCGCGACGGTGGTACGCCACCCGGCAAGGTGCTACACCCGGTAGCCACGAGGCAGCACCTCCCTGGACGCGCCCGTATGACGGCGTGGCCGACAGCGACGACATCGCTGCTTGTTTCCGCCTGCTGCTCGGGCGCTCCCCTCACCCAGAGGAGTGGACCGGGCACAATCTACAAGTCGGCGAGAAGCTGGATCGCGTGGTCGCCGGCTACGTCACCAGCTTGGAGTTCGCGCGCCGCGACCTGCTGGGGCAGGACCAGACAGCCGAGATCGGCTTGGCCGATCTGCCCGGTTTCAGCATCTACGCTGCCACGGACGATGCCGCTGTGGGGCGCCACGTGCGCGGCAACAACTACGAACTCGACGTGACGGCGGTGTTCCGCCGGCTGCTTGGGCCGGGCATGGGCGTGGTCGATATCGGCGCCAACATCGGCTACTTCACCATGTTGTCCGCGTCGCTGGTCGGGCCCACCGGCCATGTGCTGGCAATCGAACCCAACCCTCGGAACGCGCGGATGCTGGAGGCGAGCCGCCGGGTCAATGATTTTGGTCAGGTAACGCTATCGCAGACGGCAGCCGGGCCGCAGACCGGCCTGTTGGTGCTGCACCGCTCGCACTCCAACGGCACCACCTCGGCTCCGCCCGACGCGCTGGCGGCCTTGCTGCACGCCGAGACGGTGCCCTGCATCCGGCCCGACGCGCTGGTGCCCACCACCCGGCGGATCGATCTCATCAAGGTCGATGTGGAAGGCGCCGAATACCTGGCGTTGCTGGGATGCGCCGGCATCATCGCCCGCGACCGCCCGACCATCGTCAGCGAGTTCGGCCCGGACCAGATGGAGGGTATCTCCGGCATCGACGGACGCGGTTACCTCCGTTGGCTCACCGGGCTGGGCTATCGCCTGTCGGGGATAGAACCGGATGGGAGCCTGCTCGATTTCCCCACCGAGGAAGCCGCCATGGAACTGTATCAGCGGCGCGCCACCGACCATATCGACATTGTCGCATCAATGGGTTGAGGCATGATCTTGGGCAAAACGGCACTGGGTAGTTTGCTGGGCTTGGCATTCGGGCTGGCCATCTGCCTCGCTGCGCCACCGGCGTCCGCGAACGCGGATTGCGCCCGGCGCGAGGTGCTCGATCTGGTAGAGCGGCATTTCGGTCGACAGGTGACCGAACTGCATCTGGTAGCAGACAGCGCCGCGGAGATACGGGCGGATGGCAACCGGGTGCTGTGCGCGGTCGAGGTGCAGATCGGTTGGCCTTCCATTGGACTGGTCCAGCCTCGCTATTTCCAGGTCCAGTCCCTCAATGGCGGCTTCGTGGTGGATTTCGGTGGCAGGTAGCACGAGGTATCGACGGCTGGGCACCGATCTACGTTGCGATGACCCCTGCCCCTTGTGAGGGTTCCGGCCTCCGCAAGGAGCGATACCAAGTGGATATTCGCCTCGCCCACGATCGCAGCGCGGCGCTGGTGGCCTGTTCGTGACACTCGTGCTACGACCCGCGCCAAATCCGTCGGAGTGCCGTTGATGCGTTATCGGGATTTCATTTTTGCTGGAGCCATTATAGCCGCCATGACCACGAACCTCTCAGCTCAAACCGCCCATCGTATGGCGTCCGGCCTCAGCTATCAGGACGAGGTGGTCGGCACCGGTCCACAGCCCGTGGCAGGACAGAACGTCAACGTTCACTACACGGGATGGCTGGACGCAAACGGCGCCCACGGCACCAAATTCGATAGCTCGCGCGATCGCGGCAAGCCGTTCTCGTTCAAGCTCGGCATGGGCCAGGTGATCGCTGGTTGGGATGAAGGCGTTGCCACCATGCATGTCGGCGGCAAGCGCACGCTGACCATCCCGCCGGAACTGGGCTACGGCAGCCGCGGCGCCGGTGGCGTTATTCCGTCCGGCGCCACGTTGATTTTCGACGTGGAACTGCTCGGCGTAAGCTGATTACGAGCGAAAAACGGCTGGTTCGTGTCGGTTTTTGCAACCAAAAACCGCCACGTTCCGGCCAAACCCGTCAACGCCCCAGAAATATTGTTATAAGATATAACAATCCGGTGCGGTGGTGGTAAGCAAGTCAAGTTTGCGGATCATTTCCAAGTCGAGCCGGTCGGTTGACATCGGCGCGCGTTCCGTCTTTGCACGGAGACCGGGCCCCGTATCGGACTCGCGACAAACAATAGGTGAGATGTAGTTATGGCGAAGAACATCACGGAAAAGGCCGCACCGGCAGCCAAGGCCAAAGCGGCACCAAAGGCGAAGGCCACCGCCGAGGACGGGGCTCCGGTGATCGTGGCGAAGGCGAAGAAGGTTGCACCACCCAAGGAAGGCGCAGCACCGAACGCCCTGCAGAAGCCACTGCAGCCCTCGCCCGAACTGGCCGAAGTCGTGGGCAGCGCTATGATCGCGCGCGGCGAAGTGGTCAGCAAGGTTTGGGAATACATCAAGAAGCACAACCTGCAGAATCCCGAGAACAAGCGTGAGATCCTGGCCGACGCCGTGCTGAAGAAGGTATTTGGCCGCGACAAGGTGACCATGTTCGAAATGAACAAGTATCTCGCCCAACACCTCAAGTAGCGTTCACGAATACTCAACGCTCATGCAACGAACGCGATAGGCTGCCGCACACTTTGGCAGTCTATCGCGTTCGTCGGGTGGGCCTTAGCGAGGCCTATGGATTCGCCAAGCAGGTTGCCCGGCTGACCCTCGGCGGCGGATCTGGCGTCAGGCCGCCTGTTCGAGCGTCGGGCGCGAATCCATCAGCGTCACGCGCCGCATGTCGCGGGGAAACTGGCGATCCTCGAACGGGCGCCCCCGGTGCATGGTGCAGCGGTTGTCCCACATCACCAGATCCTGCCGGCGCCAAGCGTGGCTGTAGACGAATTCCCGCTGCGTCGCGTGTTCCATGAGGTCGCGGATCAGCGCCAGCGCCTCGGGCACCATCCAGCCCTGGATGCGGCCGATATGGGAGGCGAGATACAGCGACAGGCGGTCCGAACCAGGATGGCGCCGCACCAGGCGTTGCGGCACCGGCGCAAACTTCGCCCGTTCCTCCTCGGTGAACTCGGCGAAACCGAGCTGGGCGCGGGAAAACAGCAGCGAGTGCTCGCAGACGAGATCGCGCAGCTTCTCCTGTTGACGCGGCGGCAGTGCGTCCCACGCCGCCCGCATGTCGGCAAACTCGGTCTCGCCCCCCTCGGGCGTCACCACGCGCCCATGCAGCAGCGAGTACTTCGCCGGAATGGCCTTGAACGAGCTGTCGCTGTGCCAAAGCTGGTTGCCCAGATTGAACATGCGCCGTCGGTCATCCGCTGCGAGAAGTTGCCCGCTCTCGTCGAGGTTGGAAATATCGTTCATCTGGGCGTGCTTCAGCCGCCGCTTATGCACATCCACCGTCGCGGTCTCAGCTTCCATCAGGCCGTAGTTGAGTCCGAACGCCATCTGCTGGTCGTCGTCGATGTCCTGTCCCGGAAACACGAGGACGGCGAACCGGTCCATGGCAGCCTCGATTTCTGCGGCCTGCCCGGGCGGCAAAGGCGCGCGAAGGTCGGCCCCCTCGACTTCGGCGGCGAACGCCGGATGCAGCGACTTGAATTTCAGTGCCATGACGACGACCCTTTCCGGAGGCGACTACAGTATATCGCCACGCCGGGATCGAGCAAACAAAGCGGCATGCCGGCC
This sequence comes from Rhodospirillales bacterium, assembly GCA_025350425.1. Taxonomy (GTDB): domain Bacteria; phylum Pseudomonadota; class Alphaproteobacteria; order Acetobacterales; family Acetobacteraceae; genus JANXTF01. Next base: position 2,421 of record JANXXW010000413.1, on the reverse strand, counting down.
CAGCCCCATTTGTCGATCACGCAGGTCAACACGATACCCATGCACCCCACCTTCAGGGCCAAGCGCCGCATTGAAAAATGGAGCCGCTCACGATGCGGCTTGGTGCCCAGGAGAGGACTCGAACCTCCACAACCTTACGGTCACAGATACCTGAAACCTGCGCGTCTACCAGTTCCGCCACCTGGGCAGGCCGAGAGCCAAACAATTGCTTGGCCCGGAGGAAGGCGAGCGATGTAGCCGTGCCTCGCCGTCGCGTCAACTGTTCGGGTCGTGTCATGCCAGCGCGCCTTGAGCATACCGTCCGCAGTGCATATCAAGGACACGACTTCACAGGAGCAGGTAATGGCAACGCGTAGCGTGGCGACGGTTTTCGGAGGCTCGGGCTTCATCGGCCGCTACGTGGTCAAGCGCCTGGCCGCCGCGGGCCACGTGGTGCGCGTGGCGGTGCGTGACCCCGAGGCCGCGCTGTTCCTAAAGCCCATGGGCGCCGTGGGCCAGGTGGTGCCGCTGTTCGCCTCAGTCAGCGATCAACCCACGATCGACCGCGCGGTGGACGGAGCGCAACTCGTGGTCAACCTCGTCGGCATCCTCACCGAGCGCAACGCTGGAGACTTCCAGCGCATCCAGGGCGACGGCGCCGGCAACATCGCCCGCGCCTGCGCCGCCTTTGGGGTGGAGCGTCTGGTGCAGGTCTCCGCCATCGGCGCCAGCGCGGACAGCCCCAGCGCCTATGCCCGGGCCAAGGCGTCCGGCGAGGCAGCGGTCCTTGCCGCCATGCCCCACGCCGCAATCCTGCGCCCATCGCTCGTGTTTGGCGCCGAGGACCAGTTCTTCAACCGTTTTGCCTCGATGGCGCAAATGCTGCCCTTCATGCCGGTGATCTCCGGCGCCACCCGGTTCCAGCCGGTCTACGTGGCCGACGTGGCCGATGCGGTGATCGCGGCCCTCACGCTCGATGGCGCGCGCGGCGCGACCTACGAACTCGGCGGCCCCCAAGTGCTCACCTTCCGGGAGATCTTGGCGTGGATCTTGGCCGAGACGCGCCGCAACCGCCGCCTCATCACCATCCCGCCCGGGGTGGCCCGGTTCCAGGCCGCTGTGATGGAGCGCTTGCCCGGCAAACCGTTCACGCGCGACCAGCTTCTGTTGTTATCGCAGGACAACATCGCAAACCCGGCGCTGCCCGGCCTCGCGGACCTGGGCATCACCCCCACCCCGTTCGAACTGATCGTGCCTTCGTATATCGCCAGGTATCGCCAGGGCGGCGGCCAACGCGCACGTTATGCGTCATCATAGTCGCAATCCGGTCCTAAGAATAGGAAGCAGCGTTAGTTTTATGAGACCACATGGGAGTGTTGCGCCTAAATAGGACAGATATACTGCCCTAACGATAAATAAGCACTCGTTCGTTCACGCCGGGTAGGTTATTGCTGCGTGAAAGCCCTATTTTGGCCACATGTGACGGAGCGCCACCATGTCCGACCCCATGCTGCAATTCGTGCGCCTCGCCCAGCAATCTCCCGAGAAGCGCGAAGTCGAAGTGCGCCGGACGGATTTCGACGAAATCTATCGCGATTTCGGCGTCCCCCAGGCACGATCCCAGTCCAGCCGTTGCAGCCAGTGCGGCGTGCCGTTCTGCTCGATCCACTGTCCACTCAGCAACAATATCCCGGACTGGCTGAAGCTTACCGCCGAGGGCCGGCTGGAAGAGGCCTACGAAGTCAGCAGCGCCACCAATAACTTTCCCGAGATTTGCGGCCGCATCTGTCCGCAGGACCGCCTCTGCGAAGGCAACTGCGTCATCGAGAAAGGCTTCGAAAGCGTTACCATCGGCGCGGTCGAACGCTTCATCACCGACAACGCGTTCGAGCAGGGCTGGGTCAAGCCCAAGAAGCCTCGCCGCGAACTGGGCATCTCTGTCGGCATCATCGGCGCCGGTCCTGCCGGCCTCTCCTGCGCTGAGGAACTGCGCCGCATCGGCTACGAGGTGCATGTCTACGACCGCTACGACCGCGTCGGCGGCCTGATGATCTACGGCATCCCCGGCTTCAAGCTGGAGAAGGACATCGTCATCCGCCGCTGGAAGCTGCTTGAGGAAGCCGGCATCACCTTCCACCTCGGCGCCGACATCGGCGGCGCGCTCTCGTTCGCCGACCTGCGCGCCCGCCACACCGCCGTGCTGATCGCTACCGGGGTCTACAAGCCGCGCGACATCGGCGGCCCCGGCGTGGGCCTGCCCGGCATCGTTCCCGCGATGGATTTCCTGGTCACCTCCAACCGCGAGGGCCTCGGCGACGCTCCCCCGGCCTTCGCATCGGGCGAATTGAACGCCGCCGGCCGCGATGTCGTGGTGATCGGCGGCGGCGACACCGCCATGGACTGCCTCCGCACCGCCGTGCGCCAGGGCGCCCGGTCCGTGAA
>JANXXW010000391.1 GCA_025350425.1 Rhodospirillales bacterium | reverse complement strand
GCCAAGCCGCTCGATCAAACGTTCCGTAAACTGCACCGCTCCCATGTCAGACTCCATTCTGCGGACCCCAGGCGGACCCGGCCAAGGGCCACTCGTGACGCCATAAGGCGATATATATCAGGCGGGTCGGTTATAAGCCATTGTTTTTTTGTGGTGATTGGCGATCATTGGCGGTATGTTGCGGACCCAATTCGCTGACTCTTAATCAGCGGGTCGTAGGTTCGAGCCCTACTGCGCCCACCATTACCATCCAACCTCCACCGCCATCATCCCCCCGGACCACGGAGGACACGTTGTTATGGCTTGGCTCATGGTCGTTGTTGCCGGTTTGCTGGAGTTGGTCTGGTCCTACAGCGCGAAGCAGTCGGACGGCTTCAGCCGGTATGGTTGGGCCGTGCTGACCATCGTTTCATCATTGATCAGTTTTGTTTTGCTTACCTTCTCGCTTCGCACCCTTCCGCTTGGAACCGCCTACGCGGTTTGGACGGGCATCGGAGCAATCGGGAGTTTTGTGTTGGGCATTGTTCTGCTTGGAGAATCCGTAGGGCCGTGGCGCGTCGCGAGCGGATTGCTGATCGTGGCGGGAGTTGTTGGCCTACGCCTTACCAGTCCCGAATGACGCCAGGGTGCAAGGCGCGGAATTTGTTACTTTATGTTCGGACCATGGGCCAATTAGGTGAGCCGTTGCCACCTGCTGCGATATCTGGCCGAAGTGCGACCTTTGCCCGGACTGGTTGGCCCGTCGTTTTTCTGCGCGACCCGGCAGTGAGACGTTCCGATCTTCGCCAGGCATGAAGGTCGCCCGTTAACAGGAACGAAGGTCGCCCGTTAAACTGAACGATTGCCCCATGACGACACGACTTGTCGGTGATATCGGGGACCAGTAGAAGGTGATCTGGATGAAACGGATTTGGCTCCTCATCAGACTGCTTTGCGCGCCCGCTCTGATGGGTTTAGCGCCTTCGCCAGACGCGGCCACTCCGGGCGCGGCGGCCCCTCGGCTGTCGCAGGAGTGTGCGGCGCCGTTCGAGTCGGCTCTCCATGGTCCAAGCCTCAATCAACTCGCGACAGCGCTTGAGACTCGGCACGACTTTGATGTTCTCGCGATCGGATCGACGTCCATGCTCGGGCCAGTCGGTCTGCCTCGCGACGCATTCACTTACCGCGCGATCGACTTTCTAGCGGCCTCACACCCTGGAACCAAGATCACGCTGGTTCCGCGCACCGCTCGCGGCGCGCTGGCCACCGATATGCTCGCAACTCTTCAGAACGAACTGGCCGCCCATCAATACCCCTTGGTGTTCTGGCAGGCCGGGTCGGTGGAGGCACTTCGTTCCATACCCGTCGATGATTTCCGCCGCACCTTGAGCGAAGGCGCCAAGCTGGTCCGCGAAGCACATGGTTCGCTGATCCTGATTGATGCGCAGTACAGCCGCCTCATGAATTCCAAGGTCGACGTCGCACCCTACGAGAGCGTCATGCGCGAAGTAGCATTGGCCTCTGGAGTGACGCTGTTTCCTCGCTTCGATCTTACGCGGGAGTGGGTCAACTCGAGCCGGATTGATCTCGAACGCGCCTCCCAGGGCGAGCGCCAGAAAACCGCCGATCATTTGAACGAGTGCCTTGGCAAGGCCCTGGCAACTATAATGGGAAGCGACACCGACCCTCCGCCGTTCTCGAAGTAAGACTTCGCCACTGTTACGCAGGATTCGTTGCCACAAACGTTGGCGTCCCGACGCAACCGGGAGGCGCCTTACGTACTTAAAACCGTATGGTTGGCAGTATCAAAGACCCTGGGCCCATAAGAACCTCACCCTTGTCGCGGGATAACCCGGTACTGCGGGCATGGATCATCCACGATCTTGCAAAATACGGCGATGGGCTGTTCGGCCAGGAACTACCGCTGAAATTGACAGAGCTGGTGCTGCTGTTCGCAGAGTGAGTTGTGCCTTGCTCCCGGCCGGGGGGGCTTGTGTCCGCATTGACCCTCCCCACCTGCTAGACTATTGATAGACATCAACTAACGCGGGTATTTAGGAGTTGCGCTCACTGTGACAAACCCTCGCGACGCGCTGACAATCGCACGAACTTCCGACGGCCGCCTCGTCCGCCGCCCGTTGTCACCGCATCTGCAAGCCTACAAGCCGCAAATCACCTCCGTGCTCTCCATAATGAACCGGATGACCGGCATAGCATTGTCGGTCGGTACGCTGCTGCTCGTATGGTGGTTCGTCGCGGCCGCGTCCTCCGACAGCGCCTATGCCGGAGTCTCAGGCTTCATGCGGTCTCCACTCGGGCTCTTGTTTTTGTTCGGCTGGATCGCGTCGTTGTGGTATCATTTCTGCAACGGTATTAGACATCTCGCCTGGGATGCCGGCATGGGGTTTGAACTTCCAACGGTCTATGCCACCGGCTGGGCCGTGGTTGGCGCGACGGGTGTTCTGACGGTTGTCACGATGATAGCCGTCGTGATGGCACTCTAGGAAAAGATCATGTCCGAAATCGCGAAAGCCTCTGCAACCAAGGCCGGACCTGACCTGCGCGTAGATGTCATGCAGTCCCAACTCGGCCGTGCCAGGGGGCTGGGGTCCGCCAAGTCAGGTACGCATCATTGGTGGGTTGAAAGAGTGACTTCGGTTGCCCTGATACCATTAACGATATGGTTTGTAATTGTGGCGCTCAGGTTGGTCGGTCATACGCGCGCAGACGTCGCGCATTGGGCGGCAAATCCGATCAACGCAACGCTCGCGGCGGCATTGGTGATTGTGACCTTCCATCACACGCAGCTGGGCTTGCAGGTCGTTATTGAAGATTATGTTCATGCTGAAAGCCTGAAGCTGCCGTCGCTGCTGGTTATCAAAGGAGCGGCTTTTCTACTTGGCCTTGCAGGCTTGTTATCCATTCTCAAGCTTGCTTTCACGGGATAGACGAAGATGAACGCGATTACGATGCCTTCGCGGGGCGCCTACAACATCATCGATCACACCTATGACGTGGTCGTGGTCGGTGCCGGTGGCGCCGGGCTTCGCGCGACGCTGGGAATAGGGGCTGCGGGCCTGAAAACAGCCTGCATCACCAAGGTATTCCCGACTCGCTCGCACACCGTCGCAGCCCAAGGCGGCATCGGCGCCGCCCTTGGCAACATGGGCGAGGATGACTGGCGCTGGCACATGTATGACACCGTGAAGGGGTCCGACTGGCTGGGTGACCAAGACGCCATCGAGTATATGTGCCGCGAGGCAGTGCCGGCGATCTACGAGCTCGAGCATTACGGCGTGCCGTTCAGCCGCACGGAAGACGGTCGCATCTATCAGCGTCCGTTCGGTGGCCATATGACAGAATACGGCAAGGCGCCGGCCATGCGCGCATGCGCGGCGGCGGACCGTACCGGCCACGCCATCCTGCACACGCTGTATCAACAGAGCCTCAAGCATGAGGTGGAGTTCTTCGTCGAATACTTCGCACTCGACCTGATTATGGACGAGGACGGGGTGTGTCGCGGAGTCATGGCATGGTGCCTGGAAGATGGCACCATGCATCGCTTCCGGGCGCAGTCAGTCGTGTTGGCGACCGGCGGCTACGGGCGTGCTTACCAGTCTTGCACATCGGCACATACGTGCACGGGTGACGGGACGGGCATGGTATTGCGCGCCGGATTGCCGTGCCAGGACATGGAGTTTGTGCAGTTCCACCCCACCGGCATCTTCCCGGCTGGGTGCCTGATCACCGAAGGCGCGCGCGGCGAGGGTGGTTACCTCACGAACAGTGAAGGTGAGCGCTTTATGGAGCGTTACGCCCCCACGGCGAAAGACCTTGCGAGCCGCGATGTCGTCTCACGTTCGATGACGCTTGAGATCAACGCCGGTCGCGGATGCGGACCGAACAAGGACTACATCCAGCTTCACCTGGAACATCTCGGCGGCGATATCCTTCATGAGCGGCTGCCGGGCATTTCCGAGACCGCCCGGGTATTCGCGGGCGTTGAAGTGACCAAGGAGCCGATCCCGGTGCTCCCGACCGTGCATTACAACATGGGCGGGATTCCTACGAATTACCGCACCGAGGTACTGCGGCCAACGGCGTCCGATCCCGATGCAGTGGTGCGTGGGCTTATGGCGGTGGGTGAGACGGCTTGCGTTTCTGTGCACGGTGCCAACCGGCTCGGGACAAACTCGCTGCTCGACCTCGTCGTATTCGGCCGCGCGGCTGCCCACCATGCTGCTGAGACGATCAAGCCGGGTATGAGCCAGCCTAATCTGCCGCCTCGTGCCGGTGAACAGGCGCTGGACCGTCTTGAGCGTGCCCGTACGGCTAAGGGTGCGACCAAGGTTTCAGAACTGCGGACCGAGTTGCAGCGTACCATGCAGGCCCACGCTGCGGTGTTCCGTTCTTCCGAAAGCCTGACGGAAGGTGTGTCGCGCATGAAGAAGCTCTGGACCGGGATGGGCGATATGTCCGTCACCGACCGCAGCCTGATATGGAACAGCGATCTGGTCGAGGCGCTCGAACTCGACAACTTGATGGGCAACGCGATGACCACGATGGTTAGCGCGGAAGCCAGGAAGGAAAGTCGTGGTGCGCAGGCGCATGACGACTTCCCTGATCGTGATGACGTGAACTGGATGAAGCACACGCTTTCCTGGTGCGACGAGCATGGCGACGTGAAGCTGGATTATCGGCCTGTAAAGATGCAGACCCTGACCAATGAAGTGTCCGTATTCCCGCCGAAGAAGCGCGTTTACTAAAAGGCTGCTTTCCACATGGCTGAATTTCGTCTTCCCAAGCATAGCAAGGTAAAGCCCGGCCGGACATTTCCGGCCGTGGCTGGCGCGACACGCACCAAGAACTTCAAGGTGTATCGTTGGAATCCTGACGATGGAGAAAATCCATCGACGGATACGTTTGAAATAGATCTCGATGCGTGCGGGCCGATGGTCCTGGACGCATTGGTGAAGATCAAGAACGAGATCGATCCAACCTTGACCTTCCGCCGTTCGTGCCGCGAAGGCATTTGCGGTAGTTGTGCCATGAATATTGATGGGACGAACACGCTCGCGTGTCTGAAGCCAATCGCCGATGTGAAGGGCGAGGTTCGCATCAACCCGCTTCCCCACATGCTGGTCGTGAAGGATTTGGTTCCCGATCTTAGCAAGGCCTATGCCCAGTTGCGGAGCATCGAGCCATGGCTGAAGGTCGACACGCCCGCACCGCCGGACAGCGAGAGGTTGCAGAGCAAAGAAGAGCGATCCCAGCTGGATGGCATGTGGGAATGTATTCTTTGTTTCTGTTGTACTACGAGTTGCCCGAGTTATTGGTGGAATGGCGATCGCTATCTCGGCCCAGCCGTACTGCTCCAGGCTTATCGTTGGATTGCCGATAGTCGTGACGAGAGGACCGGCGAGCGGCTTGACGCCTTGCAGGACCCGTTCAAGCTGTATCGCTGCCACACGATCATGAATTGCACTCAGACATGTCCAAAGGGCCTGAACCCGGCCAAGGCAATCAGCAAAATCAAGCAATTGCTAGTGGAGCGGCAGGGCTAAGCCGATCTCTCCGCCTGCATAGCTTTTTCAGCGATCACGGGTTTTTTCGGTCAGTCTGGACCAACTGGGCGGAGGTGGTGGCGAGCAAACTATATCGGTCAAACCACCCGACCCCGGGTCAATTGGCGCATGCTCACCATCATGTCAGCCTGCGGACCGTCATCAATCTTCGAGGCGAGAAGCCGAATGCCTCGAATGAATTGAGCCTAGCCACTGCTATCAGGCTGAACCTCCAGCACGAGTTCCTGGCTTTTGAAAGCCGTGGTGCGCCGCATCGCGATCGGGTGTTACGCTATCACGACCTGTATCAGACCATCGCATTCCCGGCGTTGATCCATTGCAAATCTGGCGCGGATCGGGCGGGATTGGCGTCTGGTCTTGCAATCCTGTTCGAGGGTGGGACAGCAAAGGATGCACTCAGTCAACTTTCATGGCGTTTTGGACATGTACGCCATTCCGCGACAGGCATTCTTGACGCATTCTTCATCAACTACGCAAAAGAAGCTGAGGGTAGGATCGCCTTCCTTGACTGGGTAGAAACCGAATACGATGAGGCGGAGCTAAAAGCCCGTTTCGTCACGACTGGGTTAGCGAGTTTCGTCAATGATCGGCTACTGGTTCGAGAGTAGTCAGGCTGGCAGAAGCCGTTTGAAAAAGGCTGAAAACTTATGGCGGCGAAGTTCGGACTGCGCCTTTGCATCGGCCGTCATGTAGTTGAGTTGGACGACGTAACGGCGGCCCTCGAATGATCGATGGCCATGCCATGTCGTCGGGCCGTTCGGAAATATCAGCAATGCGCCGTCGATCGGAGGAACTTCGACAGCGTAGTCGTCGAGATTGTCCGGTCCGCGCAACAGACGAAGACACCCATCCTGACGTGCCCAGTCGGCCGATCGCGGGTTGAGGTAAAGAAGAACAGTGACGCGTTTGGCTCCCGAATCGCGATGGATTTGGCCATCACGGGCGCGGGCGCGCCCGCGTAGCGTTATCATGGTCGGAGCGTTCTCAAGATTGATCCCGAATTTCTCCGCAATGATGTCGCGTAGCGCCACACCCTCCATCGCCCGAATAAGACCTGCGGAAAAGGAGCCAAGCCGAAGCGAATCAGTTGGAAACGAACCGCCACGTGAAATATTCGGAAGATCTGATACTACCGCGTTTAAAAGCGTAGGTGGCACGAAATTAGGTATCAAAATATGTGGAAACGGTGAAGTGCCGACCGCTGCGGCCTTTAGCGCCTCATAGTCCAGTTGCATGTCAGCAGCTCCATTCATGCTGCCAACATAATGGCTACCTTCAGCGATGCCTATGACAGATCAAGTTCCGCGACGCGGCCGGGGCAAATCTATTTTACTAGTGGACAAATACTGTGTGCAATTTGCAACTTCTGGGCAACATAGCGGTGCCGCAGGCAGTGTTACCGAGATGTGGGAATATGTCAGCCCGACCGTGGCACAGAGCGCGTTTTGCCGGTGGATCGGGGCATAGAGAGAATAAGGATGTGCTGCGAATGCGAAAAGGAACGTTGCACCCCCGGTCAACAGCGCCATTCGCATCGCCATAGCTCCTCTTTCCGGCTTACTTACAATATAATGACTAACAGATTGATTTGGTTGCCATCATCGCGTTTCGTTGATGAGCGGTCAATTTAAGGGTATGCCGCCGCGCTATGGATGGATGGATCACTGAAGCTGGGCTGGCACGGCAAACCGGACCGTTGCCAGCCTATCGGGTCATGGTTGCGGCCGGCACGCTCGCCGCCGACGTCTCGCAGCGTCTCGCGATCGACCGGTTGCAGGACCTTTGGACGAAATTGCGCGGTTACGATCCGGCGCCGCGTGTGGGCGGCGGGGCCGGACTGGTGTTCCGGTTTTTCCGGCGCAAGGCGGCCGAGGGCGCCAACGACGCGAAGCCTAACGGTTTGTACCTGGTTGGGGATGTCGGGCGCGGCAAATCCTTGCTCATGGACCTTTTCTTTGCGGCCGCCGACGTCCCCCGCAAGCGCCGCATCCATTTCCACCGATTTATGCAGGAAGCTCACGCGCGCATCCACGCCTGGAAGCTGGCCAATCCCAACGGCGACGACCCAATCCCGCCGCTGGCCGACGCGATTGCCGGTGAAGCCGCTTTGCTGTGCTTCGATGAGTTCCAGGTCAACGACATCGCCGACGCGATGATCCTGGGTCGTCTGTTCCAGGCGTTGTTCGACCGTGCCGTTATCGTGGTGTCCACGTCCAACACGGCGCCCGGCGATCTTTTTCGCGGGAAGCCCGGACGAGACGCCTTCTTGCCATTCATCGCGCTCCTGGCCCAGAACCTTGATGTCCTGGTATTGGAAGGGGACCGTGACTTTCGTCGGGCGAGGTTGCGAGGCATGCCGACCTGGTATGTGCCGTCGAACGGTCGCGCTGATCGGGCACTGGATGCCGCCTTCGCCGAGATGACGGGCGGCGTAGCAGCGTGTGAGGAGCGGCTGACGGTGATGGGTCGCAGCGTAACCGTCCCCATGGCGGCGTGCGGCGTTGCCCGCTTCGACTTCGAGGCGCTGTGTGGCACCGCGCTCGGTGCGGGTGACTATCTGGCTCTGGCGACGCATTACCACTGCCTGTTGTTGGACGGCATTCCCAGGATGTCGCCTGACAACTATGATCGCGCGCGTCGTTTCACTGTGCTGATAGATGCTTTGTATGATCACCGGGTAAAGCTGGTCGCTTCCGCGGCCGCGACGCCCGACGAACTTTATCAGCGCGGCGATGGAGCGAAGGCGTTCGAACGGACGGCGTCCCGGTTGGAGGAGATGCAAAGCCAGGAATATCTGGCCATGCCGCACTTGACCTGAAGCCTCGCGATCCAAAGCAACTTGCCGGTCGCTCCACGATGCGTTAGCTACGCGCGCCTTCTGGACGGCCGGGTGCCCGGCGGGCGCACTCCATTTGCTCCCCGCTGAAGGATCCACCCTCATATGGCACGTCACAAGATCGCGCTCATCGGCGCCGGCAATATTGGCGGCACGCTCGCCCATCTGATCGGGTTGAAGGAGCTTGCCGACGTCGTGATGTTCGACGTGTTTGGCGGCGTCGCCGCAGGGAAGGCACTCGATATCATGCAGTCCAGCCCGGTCGATGGGTTTGACAGCGCAATGAGCGGCGGATCGGACTATGCGGCCATCGCCGGCTCGGATGTGGTGATCGTAACCGCTGGATTCCCGCGTATGCCGGGCATGAGCCGCGACGACCTGCTGACGAAGAACGCTGAGGTGGTGGCCTCGGTCGCGGAAGGCATCAAGAACCATTGCCCAGGCGCCTTCGTGATCGTCATCACCAACCCGCTCGACGTGATGGTGTGGGTGATGCAGCAGAAATCGGGGCTGCCGAAGGAGCGTGTGGTGGGCATGGCCGGCGTGCTGGACAGCAGCCGGTTCCGCCTGTTCCTGGCGCATGAATTCGGCGTCTCGGTCGAGGACGTGACCGCGTTCGTGCTTGGCGGGCATGGCGACACCATGGTGCCGCTGACGCGCTACTCGACGGTGGCGGGTATCCCGATCCCAGACCTGATCAAGATGGGCTGGACGACCCAGGAGAAAATCGACGCCATCGTGGCGCGCACTGCCAATGGTGGTGGCGAGATCGTGAAGTTGCTGGAGAAAGGGAGCGCGTTCTACGCCCCGGCCGCCTCCGCCATCGCCATGGCCGAGGCGTTCCTGAAGGACAAGAAGCGCGTCCTGCCGGCGGCGGTGATGTTGAACGGCGAGTATGGCCTGCATGATTTCTACGTTGGTGTTCCCGTGGTGATTGGCGCGGGCGGCGTGGAGAAGATCATTGAGGTGCAACTTACCCCCGACGAGAAGGCGGCGTTCGACAAATCCTGCGACGCGGTACGCAAGCTGATCGCCGATTTTAAGAAGCTGGGCGTCTGATCCATGAACATTCATGAGTATCAGGCCAAAGAGTTACTGAAGGCTTACGGGGTGGCTGTGCCGGAAGGCCACGTCGCCTGGACGCCCGAAGAGGCCGAGGAAGCCGCGCGGAAGTTGCCGGGACCGGTTTACGTGGTGAAAAGCCAGATTCATGCTGGCGGGCGCGGCGCAGGACGCTTCACTGACGATCCGGACGGCAAAGGCGGCGTGCGGCTCGCTAAGTCGCCGGAGGAGGTCCGGACGGCGGCTGAGGCAATGATCGGGCATGTCCTGGTCACCAAGCAGACCGGTGAAGCCGGCAAGCGCGTCAATCGCGTGTATGTCGAGGCCGGCTGCGACATCAAGCGGGAACTGTACCTTTCTTTGTTGGTCGACCGATCGACCGCGCGCGTGACGATCATGGCGTCCACCGAGGGCGGTATGGAGATCGAGGAGGTGGCCGAGCACCACCCTGAGAAGATCCTGCGCGTCGCCATCGATCCTGCGTCGGGCATGTCAGATTTCTACGCGCGGCGACTGGCGTTCTCGCTAGGACTCACCGGCAAACAGGTCGGCACGTTCGGGCGCTTCCTCGCCTCGATGTACAAGGCTTTCCTGGCGCTCGATTGCGACATCGTGGAGGTGAACCCGTTGGTCGTGACCGGGGCCGGCGAGATCGTGGCCCTGGATGCGAAGGTGAGCTTCGACGACAGCGCGCTGTATCGGCATCCCGACCTCGAGAAATTGCGCGACGAGTCCGAGGAAGACGCGAAGGAGCTGGAGGCAGCCAAATACAGCCTCAACTACGTGACGCTGGATGGCACTATCGGCTGCATGGTGAACGGCGCCGGGCTGGCAATGGCGACCATGGACATCATCAAGCTCTATGGCGGTTCGCCGGCCAACTTCCTGGATGTGGGAGGCGGTGCCACAAAGGAGCGGGTGACGGCAGCGTTCAAGATCATTCTGTCGGACCCGAACGTCGAAGGCATTCTTGTTAACATCTTCGGCGGTATCATGCGGTGTGACGTGATCGCCGAGGGTGTGGTCGCAGCGGCAAGGGAAGTGTCCCTTAACGTGCCGTTGGTGGTGCGTCTTGAAGGGACCAACGTGGAATTGGGCAAGGACATCATGGCCAAGTCCGGCTTACCTATCATTTCGGCCGATAATCTTGCCGATGCCGCTGAGAAAGTGGTCAAGGCCGTGAAGGGAGCCGCCTAATGGCCATTCTGGTCGATCAAAATACCCGCGT
>JANXXW010000324.1 GCA_025350425.1 Rhodospirillales bacterium | reverse complement strand
CGGCGGCGGCCAGCGCCAGCCATACCGTGCCGGCCTGGGAGGGCAGGGCGATCAGCAGCCCTGCCAACTGGACCGGCAGGATGCCGCCACCGCTGCTCAGTCCCTCCTCGCTGGCGTAGCCGCCGAGGAAGCCGAACATCTTGATCCCAACTGAGGCATAGGAGCCATACCCGATCGCCACACAGGCCAGCGCTGCCACCGGCATTCGCCATCCGCGCGCCCTCCACAAAGCCGGCGCGAGCACCACGGGCAGCAGCTTGACCATGATGGCGGCAGACAGCGCCACGCCCGCCCAGCCATCCCGTCGCCGTGCCACGGCCAGCAAGGCCAGTCCGATAAAGGCGATCGCGGCGGCATCGACATGGCCGTTGCCGGCGTACTCCCACGGCCATAGCGGCTGCCAGGCGTACAGCAGCACTCGCTCGCGCGGCAGGCCGGCAAGGCGCAGCAGTCGTAGCATGACCCACACCGCCAGCGCCTCGAAGCCGAGCATGGCGGCCTTCATGACGTTGGGAGACGGCCAGATCGCGTCGAGGACCGCGAATATCGCCTGCGCCACCGGGGGATAGATCGTGGGCGCATAGTCGGACCGGTTGATCCGTGGATACACCGCCTCGTCCCGCAGCGGCGCCAGTTCCGGGGCGGAGGGGATGTAACGGTACGGGTTGATCCCGGCGTTCTGCACCCGCCCGTCCCAGACGTAGCGGTACAGGTCGCTCGACAGGAACGCGGGCGAGGCGAGGGGCGCAAGCCGCATCAGCGTGGCGATGACCAGGATTACGGCGAGCGACCCGGCTGGCGCCGCGCGCCGCAGCACCATCACCGCCGCGCCGGCATAGACCACGACGCCGAGCGCGCCGAGCGCCACGAAATACTCGAAGCCCGCCATGCCCGGCGCATGGGTCAGCGCCTGGGCGGTCACCACCGTCAGCAGCAGCAGCCCCAGCAGCGGCAGAAGCCATGACCTCATTCGTCCGCGCGCAGGCGGCGACGCAGGTCCAGCCGTGCCATGCAGGCGACCGTGGCAGGGGCGGCAAAAGGTGCGTGGAGCGCCGGCCGATCCCGTTCATCCAGCAGCCGCAGCAAGGCCGCGCGGTCATCCACGTCGTACCATGGCATCAACTCGACCATCGGCAGGCCTATTTTGCGAGCCCCGGCGCGTGTGTCGTCGGCCACCGTCCCGGTGCTCCAGGCGATATCGCCGAACAGCGCGACATGCGGGCGGCGCATCCCGAGCAGGTAGTATCCGCCGTCCTCGGCGGGGCCGATCACGGCATGATCCTGTTCCTCCCCCAGGAGCGAGCGCACCGCCTGCCGCAGAAACTCGGTCGGCAGTGTCGGGCTGTCGGAGTTCAGCACGATGGCGGCGGCGTAGCCTAGGGCAAGCAGGCCATCGACCGCGTGCAGCAGGCTGCGGCCAAGACCTTGCACGCTTGCGGGCATCTCGCGGGTGAGCCCGGTCTTGCCATCGGCCAACAGGAGCGCGGTCCCGTCCGCGAGCAGGCCATCGAACAACTCCGCCGTGCCATGTGGCGCGTAGGAGATCAAGCCGTCGATCGCCATGTCCCGCCCGGCCTCGCGGATGTTTTCGGTGATGTCCCGCAGGAAGGCGGCGCTCATCGCCATAGCCTCCTCGGGCGCAAGCGGCGGGCAGAGGCGAGTCTTGACGCGGCCGGCGCGAGGCGCTTTCGCCATGACCGCTATCGCGCAGCGTTGGGAACGATCGGCGGTTCTCATTGCAACTCTCGTGTCAGCCGACGTGGCATCGCCAGCTTGGACCGCAAGTTCCACCGACTGCTACGTCCGGTGTCCATTCAACATGTTACTGAACCAGGCGACGCAATCGGCGAATGCGCGGACCTCGATATCCACCATGTCGTGTAGAATGCCAGAAGGCAGTGTGCCCGTTCGTTCCAATAGCGGACCAATGATCAAGAGAACAACCACCAACGCCCCAATAAACCGCAACATTCATTCTGCTCCGTGAAGATAGGCCTATCCTAGCCGTCCAGGCACCGATCCCAAAACCTCGGCAATCTGGGGATAACTCCTGGGATAAAATCTATCATCGCCCGATTTCCAACGGGTTGCGAAGATCATGCCCGTCATGGGCATAAGTCTGGAAACAACCTATCTCATTGTACAAACGAGATTGTTTTTGATTATCAAAGGGACGGGGGTTGTATTTTTCCAAGACTAAAAAAGCTCGCGGCCTTGGGGATAAAGTGCTGCGCCTGCTCGTTTCTTCGAATTCCAAGCACTGCGTTAAGGCCGATCACAGGTCTGTGAAAGAGCTAATTTACCGTGACAGCGTTGTGAGATCATGCCGAAGTCCGTGACCATTGAAACGCTTTTCACGCCGTATCGCCAACTACTGCTGGTTTGTCACAAATGCTCGAAGAAACTCAACGGAGGGTTCGGCGAGGCGGGTGTCGATACGCTCGAACGTGCCCTGAAACGAAGGCTCCGCGCGGAGGGCCGAAGGCGGGAGGTTCGCATCGTGCGGACCGCATGTCTCGGCATCTGCCCGAAGCGCGCGGTCACGATGGCCCGTTCGGACATGCCCGGCGAATTGCTGCTGGTACCAGCGGGGACCGGGATTGCCGAACTGATGCGCCGCCTCAGCCCTTTCGCACATTCCAGAACACTGGAGCAGGACCCTTCAGGAAGCCGGTCAGGTCCTTTCGCCATGCCGCCGAGGGAAAATACTGGCCCAGCGGAATAAGCTGCGCGTTGTCCAGCGCCTCGACCTGCATCGCCGCCGTCAGCTTCTTGCGCTCCATCGGGTCGGTCGCCTCCATCCAGCTATCGCGGAGCTGTTCCAACTTCGTGTCGGTCGGCCAGCCAATCCAGGCATCGTTGCCGTTGCCGCGAAGCGCTGGTGCGGATAGCGGGTCGAGGTAGTCGGCGGCTGGAAATGAGGTGCAGAACAACGACCAGCCCCCGGATTGCAGCGGCTGCTTGCTGGCGCGGCGTTGCACCACGGTCCCCCAGTCCATCACGGCGTCATCGATGTTGAAGCCGCATTTCTTGAGCGCCGAGGCGGCGACCTGGCTCATGGCGTCATACAGCGGCTGATCGGTCGGGTGCATCAACAGCAACGACTCGTTGTCATACCCGGCATCCTTCA
>JANXXW010000320.1 GCA_025350425.1 Rhodospirillales bacterium | reverse complement strand
CGCTGGTAATGGGCGCGGCATTCAGCTTACGCTAACTATCTGCGGCGATGCTGGCCGGCATGTTCGGTTCGCTCGACACTCTCATCTCTGGTCTGGCCCACCACCGCGCGGGACGGCTGGTAAAGGCGTGCCTACTATACGGCATCGTGCGGCTCACCTGCGTCGCTCCCCGGTCGGCCGATCTCAGGGATTTCGCAGAAACGGCGGCGCTCGTCGTCAATCTCGATCTCGTCGTTACGGTGGACACGTCGACTGCGCAGCTCGCCAGGGCGCTCGGGCTGCCCTACACGCCGGACTGGCGCTGGATGATCGGGTGTCGCGATTCACCCTGGTATCGCTCCATGTGCCTGTTCCGGCAAACACGGCCAGGCGACTGGACCGGACCGCTCGCGGAGGTCGCGAGCGAGTTGTCCACGCGCTACGGAAGTCGTTTTGATAACAGAAAGCGTCGATGCGGCGCGGGATAGTCGGGTATTTCCGCGAACACTTGGTAGCCCAGCTTCTCGTAGAACGGGCGCGCCTGGAAACTGAACGTGTCGAGCCAGACACCCCGCCCTCCTTGCTCCCGCACCATGGTCTCAGCCCGCGACATCAACTCCGAGCCCAACCCCTGCCCCCGTGCGTGCTCGGGCAGAACGAGCAGTTCAACGAACAGCCAACCGCGCGACATGCGGCCCCACAGGCCACCGGTCACCTTACTTTCTGGTCCCTCGCGAACGACAAGGCCGAATTGGCGCGACATGGACGGACCGGACCGCGACTCGTTGTAGTCGATCAGCCCGGCCAGGATGACCGATTGATGCACATCGGCGGGCGCCTGCGCCACGTCGATGCCGGGATCATCTGGCCCGTCCTCCACCGTCTGCTTCAGCAGCCAGATTCTGTCATGTCCGGGTACGTAATCGACGATCGAGCCAATACGGGAGTAGCCGAGCTTGTCGTAGAAGCCGGGTGCCTGGAAGGTCGCCGTGTCGAGCCAAACGCCGCGGCAACCGCGCCGTGCCGCCTCCCGCTCCGCCGCGCGCATCACGCGCGTGCCGATCCGCTTTCCCCGCAGCATTTCTGGCAGGTGCAGCAGGTCCACATGCATCCAGTCGTAATAGATCACGCACCAGGCCCCGCCCAACGTCATGCCATCCGTATCGCGCACCAGCACAGCGACGCGTTCGGCCGGCTCAGGGCGGCTGGTTCGAGAGACGTTGTAGGTATCGATCGCGCTCGAGACAGCGTCACGGGCGACCAGGTCCAGAGTGTCGATCCGCTCGATGTGCATGGCACAGGGTGACGCGGAATCGTGCCATCGACAAGGCACGTGGCCGAATGCCAAGGTCCTACTCGCCATAGCCCTGCCCCGGAGCCGACATGCCAGACGCTGCCGCCATGCTGCTCGCCGCCCGCCGGAACCCAGTGTTTCGCATGAGTGCCTTGCCGGCCACCCTGCGCCCGGCAGACAAGGCCGCCGCCTACGCGATCCAGCACAAAGTCGCGCAAAGCTTCGGCGCGATCGGAGGCTGGAAGGTCGGCGCTTCCGGCCCCGAAGCAGTCCCCCTGTGCGGCGCACTTCCCGCCGCCAGTATCGTCCCGGGTCCCGCCACACTAGCGGCGGCATCCTCGTTTATTCGCGGCATCGAGGCAGAGATTTGCTTTCGCCTCGCCACCGATCTGCCGCCGCGTCCCGTTCCTTACTCCCGAGAGGAGGTCTGTGCAGCCATCGCGTCGGCCCATCCAGCCATTGAAGTGCTCGAATCGCGCTATCTCGACCCGGATTCGGTGGATGCCTGGAGCAATCTCGCCGACACTCAATCCCATGGCGGTTTCGTCCATGGCGCCCCGGTGACGAAGTGGCAGGACATTGATTTCGCGCGCGAGACAGTCGAGCAATACGTCGATGGGACACTCCAGAAATCGCGCACCGGAAATCCGGCAGGCGACATGATCCGCCTCGTGATGTGGCTCGCGAACGAAGGCGCGGTCTGGGCCGGGGGCCTTAAGGCAGGCCAGTTCGTCACCTGCGGTTCCTGGACCGGCAAGAGCGTAGTCGGTCCGTCGGCCGAGGTGCGCGTCCGATTTCCCAGCCTGGGCGAGGTGCTGCTGACCTACGCCGAGAGTCCATCTGCATAAGCGCCGTCGTGACGGCAAAGACTCAGTCCGACAATTTTAAGGTGTGTCGCTTGAGCTGACATTGACGCGACCACCGCCGCATCGTCACCATGTTGTTCCGTACTGTCACATCCTGGAGCCACATTGGAGATCGTCCGCGAACTGCCGCTGGATCAGATACTGCTCGGTGACGCGGCACGCGTGATGCGCATGCTGCCACCCGCATCGATCCATTGTATCTTCGCCGACCCTCCGTACAACCTCCAGCTCCGCGGCGAACTGCGCCGGCCCGACGATAGTCTGGTAGACGGCGTGGACGACGATTGGGACCGTTTCACCGACTTCGCCGCCTACGACGCGTTCACCCGCGAATGGCTGACCGAATGTCGCCGGCTGCTCCGCAAGGACGGCACGATCTGGGTCATCGGCAGCTATCACAACATCTTCCGTATCGGCGCCATCTTGCAGGAACTGGGTTTCTGGATCCTTAACGATGTCATCTGGCGCAAGTCCAACCCGATGCCGAACTTCCGCGGCCGCCGCTTCACCAATGCCCACGAGACCCTCATCTGGGCGTCGCGCGGGCAGGACAGCCGGTATCGCTTCAATTACCAAGCCATGAAATCGTTGAACGACGACCTGCAAATGCGGAGCGACTGGCTTATTCCCCTCTGCACGGGCGGTGAACGCCTCAAGAACGAGCACGGGCTCAAACTTCACCCGACCCAGAAACCCGAGGCCCTGCTGCACCGTATCTTACTCGCAAGCACCATGCGGGATGATATCG
The DNA here is from genome assembly GCA_025350425.1 of Rhodospirillales bacterium. Taxonomy (GTDB): domain Bacteria; phylum Pseudomonadota; class Alphaproteobacteria; order Acetobacterales; family Acetobacteraceae; genus JANXTF01. The sequence goes on along the minus strand of JANXXW010000320.1, from coordinate 5,984 downwards.
TGCTCGATCCTTTCCTCGGCAGCGGCACCACTGCCGCCGTCGCTCGTCGTCTTTCGCGACATTATATCGGCATCGAGCGTCATCCGGCGTACGTGGAGGCAGCGCTCGGTCGGATCCGTCGCGTGCGTCCGACCTCCGATGACGGCCTCACCACCACCGTGACCAAGCGAGACATCCCCCGCGTGTCATTCGGGAGCCTGGTGGAGCGTGGTTTGATCGAGCCTGGTACGGTGCTGACCGACCGCATGCGTCGTGTTTCAGCCGTGGTCACCGCCGATGGCTCCATTCGCGCGGGTGCCATCCAGGGCTCTATCCACAAGGTCGGCGCCGCCGTGCAAAACGCCCCTTCCTGTAACGGCTGGACGTTCTGGCACACCGACGAGGCAGGACAACTGGTCCCTATAGACCGTCTGCGAGAGACATCTACCGCCCTATTCCCCGAGGAGACGACGTGATCCGCATCGGTGCTACTTTCCTGCTTCTGGCGCTGTGCCTGGCCAATCCCGCGCGCGCCGCAACCGTCAGCGGCGTAACGCTGCCCGATGTTTACCCCGTCGGAGGCCAGAACCTGCGGCTCAATGGCATAGGCCTTCGCACTCTCACCATCTTTGAGATTCGCATCTACGTTGCCGGCCTGTATACCGCCGTCCCATCCCACGACGTGCGTACGATCCTGTCCGCATCAACCCCGAAGGTACTGTTGCTGCAGTATCTTCACGAGGGATCCAAATCCCAGGTGGAAGAGGAGTATCGCAAGGGCGAACGCGAGAATTGTGGGCACGGCGAATGCCCGCAATCCGATAACGCCGATTTCGAGCGCCTGATCGCCGCAGCCCCAGCCGTCAAGGTCGGCGATACCACGACCTACATCGCCACATCGCGAGGATTGCGCGTGCTGGCCAATAACCGACAGATTATCGAGATCGACAATCCGGGCCTCGCGAATCGCATCATGGAGGGGTTCATCGGTGCGCATCCTCCATCAACGGATCTCCGGGCAGCGTTGCTCGGAATTGCAAATTAAAGCTCACGATGAAGTCCTCGACGTTTCTGGCACGCGCGGCTTGCATGGTGCTGCTAACAGCGGCCGCGTTGCCTGCGCGCGCAGCGGACGCGCCCACTCCGATTCAAGCCGATTACATCGCCCATAATTTCCGCTTCCACACCGGCGAGACCCTGCCTGAACTGCGGCTACACTACACCACCATCGGCGCCCCTTCCGGCCAGCCGGTTCTCATTATCCACGGCACTTTCGGCAGCGGCACCAGCCTGCTGACCCCAGCTTTCGGAGGCGAGTTGTTCGGCCCTGGCCAGCCGCTCGACGCCACTAAATACTTTGTCATCCTGCCGGACACGATCGGCGCCGGGAAATCAGCCAAGCCGTCCGATGGAATGCGCGCGAACTTCCCCGCGTATGATTATGCCGACATGGTTCTTGCCGAGTATCGCCTGGTCACTGAGGGCCTCGGTCTGCGCCATCTACGACTCGTGCTGGGCAACTCCATGGGCGGCATGCAGACCTGGATGTGGGGGGAAGCCTACCCTGGCTTCATGGACGCGCTGGTGCCGATGGCCTCGCAACCCACGGAGACAGCCAGCCGCAACTGGATGCTACGGCGCATGTTGATCGAGACCATCCGCCGCGACCCGGAATATAAGGGCGGCGACTACACCACCCAGCCATCCTCCCTTCGTGCCGCGAACGTTCTATTCGGTATCGCCACCAGTGGCGGGACGCTCGGCTACCAAAAGCTCGACCCGACACACGCGCAGGCCGATGCCCACGTCGATGTCCTTCTCGCGGCTCCTCCCCCCTCCGACGCTAACGACTACCTTTATCAATGGAATGCGTCCCGCGACTATGACGCAGCGCCTGGCCTGGAGCGTATCGAGGCTGCATTGCTTGCCATCAACTCCGCCGACGATGAGCGCAACCCGCCCGAGACCGGCATCATGGACCGCGCCATGCCGCGCGTGAAAAACGGCCATCTGTTCCTGATCCCGGCTAGCGGCGACACACGCGGCCACGGGACCACCGGCCTTGCCAAATTCTGGGCCAGCCAACTTGGCGAATTTCTGCAGACTGCGCCTCAGCGTCCGATGTAGTGCCCGACATTGAAGGCGCGGCTGGCGTTCGTTACTGAGCGCTGGGGCAACACTGGCGTTGTCTTCACATGAGACATCTACAATGAGATGCTCTGACCCCACGGCGAGGAAAATACCCCGCTTTGCCCAAAACCGAAGACCGCCGCCCATTCTTCGACACCGAACAGGGTCCCATCCACACCTTCAACGACTACCAATTCACCCGCTGACAACCCTTCGACGACGAGTATTTCCGCCCTGTCCGATGAGACCGCATGTCGTCGGGTGGCGGTGGGCGCCGGCCCAGGCAGTGATTTGGCGCTCGCAATCCGGTCTACCGGCGACTGATACCGGCCATCAGCCCGTCAGCACACCCATCGCCTGCCGCATAAACGCCCGCTTCAACGACGGCACGCGATGTACGGCGGCGATGCCCAGGCCCCGCGCCAGCCGCAGCAATCGGTTGTCGTTGCTGAACAGGCGGTCGAGCCCGTCTGTCGCTATCAGCATCGCAAGATTGTCTGGCCGCCGCCGTAGCTGGTAACGGCGCAGTACCGCCTTAGCGCCCGGGTCTGCGCCCTGTTCCACTGCCGCAATCGCCAGCCCCGCCAAAGCCTCCACGTCGCGGATACCGAGATTGAGCCCCTGCCCCGCGATCGGATGGATGCCATGCGCGGCGTCACCCACCAGCGCCAACCGCGTGTCGTAATACCGATGCGCGTGCATGGCCCCCAAAGGATAGCTCCAGCGCCGCCCGAGAAGCCGGATCGCGCCGAGATATTGGCCCAGGCGCCGGGCGACCTCCCGCTCGAACCCAGCATCGTCCAGCGCCAGCACGCGGGAGGCGGCTGATGTCCGCTCCGTCCAGACGATGGCGGAGATATTCGGAGCGCCCTCGGTAGGTGCCATCGGCAACTGCGCGAACGGCCCGGACGGCAGGAAATGCTCCAGCGCCGTACCGTTATGCGGCAGCTCATGGCCGATGGCGCACACGATCCCGGTCTGGCCGTAGCCCATCCGCGTCACCGCAATCCCAGCCGCCTCGCGCAACGGACTACCGCGCCCTTCAGCCGCGACCACCAGCCGGCATTTCAGCGTCGGTCCGCCCGCCACCCGCACCGTGGCACCATCCTCGGCACGCTCGACGGTGGCCTCGGCCGGCGCGAACAGGCTCACGCCGCCCAGCGTGCGCAGCCGCGTGTTCACGGCCATCCGCAGGCTGCGCGCCTCGACCATCCAGCCGAAAGCCTCCTCGCCGACATCGGCGGCATCGAAATGCAGGAACATCGGTGACGCCTGTCGCCCGACCCGGCCGTCCGAAACCCGGATATCGCGGATCGCACCGGCCGGAAACGGCAGCGCGTCCCACAAACCGGCCGTCTCCAGCACGCGCTTGGAGCCTGCCGCAATGGCATAGGCGCGCCCGTCGAAATCCGGGTGCTCCATCGGCGGCAATGCGGCGCGGTCGATGATCGCGACCCGCAGCCCAGCCCCCGCCAACCTGCAAGCGAGAATCCCGCCAACCGGGCCTGCGCCCACAATACAGACATCGTATTCGTCGTTCATACGCTCGCTCACCGCCCGAAATGACCCGCCACTGCCCGTATCTTGGGCATAACTGCCTGCCCATTTCCACGCCACTCACCGCGCCCCGCCAATGTGGGCGTTTGGCACGGCGCGGCACGGTTCTTGGAAAGCATCCTTGATATGGGTTGCGCGGGTAAAATCGCGAGCCGGCAAGACAACGGGGGATAAGGCTGCGAAATGAAACTGATCATGGCCATCATCAAGCCGTTCAAACTTGATGACGTAAGAGAGGCACTGACGCCGCTGGGTGTGCAGGGCCTGACCGTCTCGGAGGTGAAGGGGTTCGGGCGCCAAAAGGGCCAGACCGAGATCTACCGAGGCGCCGAGTATCATGTGAACTTCTTACCCAAGGTAAAAATCGAGGTCGCCGTCGACACCGATTTGGCCGAGCAGGTGGTGGAGGCGATCATCAAGGCCGCCCACACCGGTAAGATCGGCGACGGCAAGATCTTCGTCCTCGACCTCGAACGCGCCGTACGCATTCGCACCGGCGAGATGGATTCCGAAGCGCTATGAAGGATAACCGTATGTCTCGACTACCGCGGCGCTTCGCGCCTGCGCTTGCCACATTGTTGCTCACCTCCCTGGCGGCGGCTCCCGCCTGGGCGCAGACCGCAGCCGCCGTAGTTCCACCGGTAGCCGCCGCCGTGGCGGACGCCAAGATCGACAGCGGCGATACCGCCTGGATGCTGACCAGCACGGCACTGGTCCTGTTGATGACCATCCCGGGCCTAGCGCTGTTCTATGCCGGCATGGTTCGCAAGAAAAACATTCTGGCCACCATGATGCAGTCTTTCATCATCTGCTGCCTGGTCACGGTCACTTGGATGGTGGCCGGCTACAGCCTGGCCTTCACCAACGGCAACCCCTACATCGGCGACCTCAGCCGCTTTTTCCTGAACGGACTCGGCGAGAACTGGGACAAGCCGTTCACCCTCGGCCTGGGCAGTGACAACCCGCAGCCGCAGACTGTCCCCGAGACGGTCTACATGATGTTCCAGATGACGTTCGCGATCATCACCCCTGCGTTGATCGCCGGCGCTTTTGCGGACCGCATGAAGTTCTCCGCCATGTGCGTGTTCATGGTGCTGTGGTCGCTGGTGGTATACAGCCCGATTGCCCACTGGGTCTGGGGTGCAACCGGTTGGGTCGGCGCACTCGGCGCGGCGGACTTCGCGGGCGGCACCGTGGTTCATATCAACGCCGGCATTGCCGGCCTGATGTGCGCGTTGGTGCTCGGCAAGCGGGTCGGCTACGGCCATGACAACATGGCGCCGTACAACCTTGGATACGCCGTGATCGGCGCCTCCCTGCTTTGGGTCGGCTGGTTCGGCTTCAACGCCGGCAGCGCGGTTGCAGCCAACGGGCGTGCCGGTATGGCGATGGCGGTGACGCAGATCGCCACAGCCAGCGCTGCATTGGCCTGGACCTTCGGCGAGTGGGTTGTAAAGGGTAAGCCGAGCGTTCTGGGCGCCATCTCCGGCGCGGTCGCGGGCTTGGTCGCCATCACCCCGGCGTCGGGGTTCGTGCTTCCCGGACCGGCGCTGATCATCGGCATCGCCGCCGGCGTCATCTGCTTCTGGTCTGCGACCTCGCTCAAGCACATGCTGGGCTACGACGACAGCCTGGATGCGTTCGGCGTCCATGGAATCGGCGGCATCGTCGGCGCGCTGCTGACCGGCGTGTTCGCCTATGGCCCGCTGACCGCCGACAAGGACCACCCACTCGGCGTCACCATCGGTGGCATGGAACAGTTCGGCCACCAAGTGGTCGCCGTGGCGGTTACCCTGGTCTACAGCGGCCTCGCCACCTTCATCCTGTTGAAGATCGTCGATGCCGTGATTGGGTTGCGCGTCAATGCCGAGGAAGAGATGGAAGGCCTCGACGTCGTGCTGCACGGCGAACGCCTGGGGTAAGAAGGCCAGGCATTACCCCTCCCTTCGTGGGAGGGGTAATGCCTGTGCTCAGGCCGCCTCGGCCCGGATGGCGTCGGAAAGCGTCTCCATGATTCGGTCAAGATGTGGCCGCTCCATCACCAGCGGCGGCGATAGTGCGATGGTGTCGCCGGTCGTACGGATCAACACTCCAGCGTCGAAACAGCGATGGAACACACGTATCGCCCGGTCCGTCGGCTTACCGGTTCTTGGCTCCAGCTCGATCCCGGCCACTAATCCCAGGTTCCTCACGTCGATCACGCTCGGCAGGCCTCGCAGGCTATGCACGCACTCCTCGAAGTAGGGCGCCATGTTCCGCGCGCGACCCGGTAGATCCTCTGCCCGGTGCAAATCGATCACGGCGATTGCGGCGGCCGA